>WJKP01000055.1 GCA_014729025.1 Candidatus Buchananbacteria bacterium | reverse complement strand
CTGCAATCATGCGAAGAATAAATTCATTGCCACCCCGGATCCCAAGGCGGGGAGGTAAAAATGCCTCTGCTCGGGAATTTTTTTTATTTTGGCGCTTTTTTATGAAAAATTATTGTTAATATGGTATAATGTAATTAAAATATGAAAATTAATTTTAATTGCTCTCATTAATTCTTTGAGAGCAGGGAGAAAATTTATGAAAAAAATTCTTTTTTTGACTTTGCTTGGCATGTTTTGCTTAGTATTTTTACCGGCTGTTTACGCCGCTGATTTAGCGCCAGGTGATCTTATAAAAGCGTCATCTTCAGCAGTTTATTACTATGGCGTTGATGCTAAACGTTATGTTTTTCCAGATCTAAAAACATACGAAACATGGTATGCTAACTTCTCTGAAGTTAAAGAAATTACTGACGAAGAATTGGCTGCTATTCCGATTGGCGGTAATGTTACTTTTAGGCCGGGAACCAAGATGGTGAAAATTAATACTGACCCAAAAGTTTATGCTGTTTCTCAAGATGGTACCTTGCGTTGGGTCACCACTGAAGCTATTGCTGAATGTTTATATGGTGCTGATTGGGAAGATTTAGTAGCAGATATTTCTGATGCTTTTTTTATTAATTATACGATTGGCCAGCCCATTACTGATTGTGCTGATTATGATAAAGAAGAAGCTATGGATTCGGTTCAGACAATTGATATGGATAAGTCTTTAGTTTCGGAAACACAAGAAACAGAAGAACAACAGGAACCTCAAGCGCCTCAAGAAACAGAAGAAATAGCAGAACCAATAGATTCAACTGAAGAATCAACAACGCAACCAATTGCGCAGCCACCGGTTAGCTTTGGTGGCGCTCCAGAACCTGGTTTTATAGGTTTGTCAGCTGATATTGCTGATTCTGAATACGCGACCAGATTAGTGCAAATGGGTGCGACTGACCAAAAAGCTTTAAGAGTTTTGGGGCAAGCAACTAATCAGGCTTTTAAAATAACAGAGGCGACTATTTCAGTTGGCGGTAGCGGCGCTGTTAATGTTGCCAGTATTTCAATTTCTTACCCAACTGATGCCGGCCAAACCACTTATGAAACAAAATCAAGTGCCGTGGTTGGTGGTATTGCTTCATTTACTTTAATGAATTGGTATGTGCCTGCAGGCGTGGACAGTTATATGTCAGCTATGGTTAATGTTCAGACTGATGCCGCTGGTGCTTTGGCTGGTAATAATCCATTTACTTTAACATTAGAGTCTCAAGACGCTGATTTGAATCCAGCTATTAACGCTTTAACAAAAGCCCAATGCCTGGCTACTGGTAGTTTTGCGACTGCGAATAATGCCGGTGACTCTGATAGTACTGGCAACCCATTATATGCCAGAAAAACTATTTTAGATTTTTCACTTAATATCGCCTCACCACAGAGAATTGATGCTGTGCCGAGCCTGGATTATTATTTGATTTTTGATTTATCTAATAGTAATGGGAATGTTTCAACTATTAATCATTTAACTTTTAAATTAAGTGCTTCTGATTTTGCTGGTACTGATTGGGCTTGTTCTATCCCATCAACTCTTGAACTGTATGATACTGGTGATTTATCAACTGATTTAGCTGCTAATGCTACTATTACAGCTACACCTTCAGCTACGTCTTGTCTTGGTGCTGGCCCAGATATTATTGAAGTCGTAGTTGAATTGGATAACCCAGGCCTTGCCGGTTCCAGTCCAATGAATATTAATCCAACGACAAGTAAATCTTATAGAGTTGTATTAAATACAACAGGTGCATCATCTGTTTTAGATGATGCAATTACTGTTGATTTAATCTCAAATGATACTGCTGGTGCTGGTGGTTGTGATGATTCTGATGTTGATACGATCAAGAATAATAATTGTCTTGAATGGCTTGATGGTTCAGGTCTTGCTTCTAACGGTTATTTATTAGAAAACTTACCGGTTAATGGTCTTGGCACATCATTCTAAATGAATTTTGTACGCAAGGTTTTCTGACTTTGCACCATTCTCATAACCCAGCCCCTTTTAAGGGGCTGGGTTTGTTTTTAGGGAAAATGTGTCCTAGGGTAGCTGCGAATTCATTCGCAGCAATCTGCAATCATGCGAAGAATAAAATGAGCAATAAAAATTTTTTGACAATTTTAAATAAATTGTTATAATATTGATATAAGTCATAAATATTTTTATGCTAGAAGATAAAGATATAGAAAAATTGGTTAAAGTATTTGCCACCAGAGAAGAAGTTGCCAGCAAAAAAGATTTGGCCGATTTAAATCAAAGATTTGATGTATTGCAAACTTCGGTAATTTAATTTTTTATAGGGCATTTATATAAAGAAGCTAATTAGGCTTCTTTTTTTGTATGAATAGATTATTATTGTTATTTGGAAGTCATAAATTTATAGGGGCAGGTTTAAAACCTGCTCTTTGATTTAAAATGATTAATTTATGGATTTTAAAGCTGGTTGAATTTATCCTGATTTTAAGTTAAAATTAATAAAGAAATCCTTAATTATTAAATTATTGTATTTTTATGAAAAAGTTGTCAGAAAATATGAAAAATCAGCAAAATTTGGTTTATTTAATTGGGGGAGTAGTTATTATTCTTATTTTAGGTGTTTTGATTTTTGTTTATTACCAGCCAAGCCAACCAACAGCGCCTGATTATGAAACAGTGGAAGGTATGCAGTATATGAAATTAACTGCTGAGGATTTGCCAGATGATAAATTTGCGTTATATGAGCAAGCTATTGATACTTTAAAGGAAGAACCGTTTGACCGGACTTCTTTATTGAATTTGGGTTATATTTATCGTGATTTGGGCGCATATGAACAGGCTATTACTGCCTTTTCCCAGCATTTGAATGTTGATCCTTATGATCCGGAAATTATTTTGGGTTTAGCGCGGGTCAGAACCGATCAAGGTCAGTTTAAAGAAGCTGAAAAACATTATTATGAGATTTTGGAAGTTTTTCCTTTGTACACTTTGGCTTATAAAGAATTATTAACCTTGTATCAGGATAAATTATTGGAACCGAATCAAGCTTTTATTGAGCAAATTAACCGTTCCTTGGAATTTGATCAGGAAAACAAAAATCAATACCAGCAACGTTTAAATGAATATTTGAGTCAATATAATCAGATTCCCAAAGATTAAAGATGCCTAAATTTAATCAGGTGATATTCATTGATTTCAAAATATCTGATAACTAAACATGGCAACCGAAGCTTTTATGCTTCGGCAGGAAAAATTTTTTAGACAAGGCATAAAAGCCTTGTTTACCCGTAGGGAGAAAGGCTTTAATTATCTGTCAACACGTGATTGTCTGAAAATTTGGCAGGCTGGGTTTTATGATTTTAATGTTTATTCTGATAAAAAATTTGAGGAAAAATTAAAATATATTCATGATAATCCCGTTAAACACGGCTTAACCACTGATATTTCGCAGTATAAATATTGTTCTTGGCGCAATTATGTCAGCCAGAGGCTGCCTGTCTGCCTGTGGCGGAAATTAGCTGATCATCGTGTTTTTAAAATTGATATTAATTAAATTATGAAAAAATTAATTTATTTTATTGTTATAAGTTTAGTTTTGGTTTTATTACCCAATAATACCTTGGCTTTTGAGTCTAATGCTATTGTTAATTTACATGCGCCTTATGATACTTTTTTAGCCGGGACTTTTGATGATTTAGTTTTGGATTTTACTTTAATTAGCCTTGAACCTGATGTTGTGCGGGCGATTTCTTTGCGTAACCGTGGTTCAGCCGGTAATTTTAATCATATTAAATATATGACGTTATGGGTTGATGACGGGCCTTTAGGGTTTCAGGGCATGGGTATTGATAGAGTTGTTGGTGATTTTGATTATTCTTCGGGTTTTAAATCCTGGTATATTGATAATTTAAGCGAATCAATTGACGATAGTTTACATTTTTATGTGTCTATTGAAACTTATAGTTTGATTGAAGAAACCGGTACTATTCAAATGCAAATACCGGCTTTGCTTGATGTAAACAATAATAACAGTTTTGATGTTGGTGATTTTGGGATTTTTCTTGATTCAGGCAATAACGGGCCAACTGATAAAAATTTAACAAATAACAGTAATCAGGTTGTTTCCAATGTCGCTTATGATGAAACAGGGCCTAAATTGGTTATAATTAATTTAACTGATAATGATTTTATTAATAATGATCATTTTTTAATTAAAGGTTTGGCTCGTGATCAGGGTAATCATGGTTTGAAAGCTTTTGCCATAAAAATCAATGACCAGCTTTTAGCTATTACCAATTATAATGTTTTGCCGTATCAATGGACTTATGATTGGCAAAATATAAAAGACGGAGAATACACCCTTAGTTTGCAGGCTTATGATGATTGGGGTAATTTTAGTCAAACCGCGCCGATTACTGTTAATGTTGTAAATCAAGAATTTTCACCTGATAATTCCGATATTGTCATGAATAATACGACCATTACTAATAGCGGGTTGGATCCGGCAATGGGCATTATTAAATTACGTGATACTGGCAATCAGCCGATTGCTAATTGGTCTGTTGATTATACGGCTGATCCCGGTCTTTTTGTTAATTTACCTAATAATTTATCAGATAAAAACGGTGAAATTGAATTTGACGTTTATTCGGTGCAGCCTGGTTTGCATAATATTAAATTTTCAATTGATCAGACAATTTTGGGGCAAGCAGTAATTAAAGTAGTTGAACCTGGTTTAGCAGATACTGATATTGATTATGGTGATTTAATTAAAGCCAGTACCCAGGCTGTTTATTATTATGGCGCTGACGGTAAACGTTATGTTTTTCCCAGCCAAGGCGTTTATTTAAGCTGGTATGATGATTTTTCCCAGGTAAAAAAAATAACTGACCAGCAATTGGCTTTGATTCCGATCGGTGGTAATGTTACTTATAAACCGGGTGTTTATTTGGTTAAAATAACAACCGAGCCCAAAGTTTATGCTGTTGACCAAGACGGGCAATTAAAATGGATTACTTCGGAAAATATAGCTAATTCAGTTTACGGTAATAATTGGCAGCAAAAAATCAAAGATGTGCCTGATGTTTTTTTTACTGATTATGAGTTGGCAGGTGAGATTAAAAATTCCGAGGATTATAACCCCGGGCAATTAATTGAACAAATCAAGACCATTAATCAGGATAAAGGGTTATTATAATGCAAAGATTTAATCAGCCGGGTGATATTCATTTTGTGACATTTCGGACATTTAATAATAAGGCTTATTTTAAAGATGAAAAGTGTTGCCAATTATTTTTAGCCAATTTGGATTTTTATAGAGAAAAATGGGCATTGAAAATTTACGGTTATTGTCTGATGCCTGATCATGTGCATTTTTTAATTTATTTTGATTTGGAAAAGTATCCGGATTTGACAATTTCAAGAGTGGTTCAAAATATAAAGTCTTATTCAGCTCGTAATATTATTGATTATTATAAAAAAAGGGGTAGCCAAGAGTCTCTGCTCTTGGCGCAATTGCCCGACATGGAGCAGGGGCTCCATGCTACCCGTGACAAGCGAAGGCATGGCGCAGGGGCTCCATGCTACCCGTGACAAGCGAGGGCATTAGCTGATCTTGGCATTTTCAGGGTTGATATTTTAAATTTTTAAAAAAATGAAATTAAACAAAAAAATAATCGTCTTTTTTTTAATTTTAAGCCTGTTTTTAACAGGTAATTTTGTTATGGCAGCTGAATTAATGCCAAATGATCCCGGTTATGATAAACAATGGTATTTGGATAAATTAAACATGCCTCAAGTCTGGGCCGAGGAAACCGGCAGTAAAAATGTGGTAATTGCCATGATTGATTCAGGCATTGACCCTGATCATCCTGATTTGCATGACAATGTCTGGGTTAATAATGATGAAATTTTAGGTGACGGCATTGATAATGACCAAAACGGGTATATTGACGATATTAATGGCTGGGATTTTATAGAAGAAAATAATGATCCTCGGCCCAAATATGATCCTAATTGTTTCAAACGCCAAACTTGCATTGAAGAAGCGATTGTGCATGGTACTTTTATTGCCGGAGTCGCAGCTGCTGTTGGCAATAACGGTATTGGCGGGACCGGTATGGGCTGGCAAACTAAAATAATGCCGTTAAGGGTTTTGAGCCAAAACGGTTCCGGTAATACTTTAGATGTTATTCAGGCGATTAATTATGCGATTGATAATCAGGCAGATATTATTAATTTAAGTTTTGTTGGTGATTCTTATGATCAGGCCTTGGAATTTGCTTTAAATGAAGCTTATCAGGCCGGTCTTGTAATTGTGGTAGCAGCTGGTAATGAGGATTTTTTGGGTGAAGTTGTTGATTTGGATATTGAAAAAATGTACCCGGTTTGTCATCAAGGTTTTGATAATAAAAATATTATAATTGGTGTCGGTGCCAGTGATAAAGACAATAAACTGGCCGGTTATTCCAATTACGGTTCAAGCTGTGTGGACATAATAGCCCCGGGTGATAATTTTTGGGGTACGTTGTTTCATGATTCAGATGTCCCTAAATTACAAGATTATTATGGCAGTGGTTTTTCCGGCACTTCGTTGGCAGCACCGCTTATTTCAGGATTGGCTGCGGTGATAAAATCTTATGAACCAAGCTTAAATAATCAACAAATTACTGATTTGATTTTAAACAATACTGACAATATTGATGATGTTAATCCTGGTTTTATCGGTAAATTGGGTAACGGCTTGGTTAATCCGGTTAAAGTTTGGCAAAGTTTATTGTCATATTCGGGTGAGACCCGTTTAATCCAGACGCCTGGTTCATCAACGATTTATTATCAGGCCATTAACGGTAAACGTTATGTTTTTCCTGACTCAGCCACTTATTTTAGCTGGTATGATGATTTTAATAAGATTATAAAAATAAATGCTAATGAATTATCACAAATAACTTTGTCCGGCAATGTTACTGTTCGGCCCGGTACTCGTTTAATTAAAATCCAGTCAGATGCCAAGGTTTATGCTGTTAGTCAAGGCAGTGTTTTGCGCTGGGTTAAAAATGAAGAACTGGCCAGTGGGTTATATGGCAGTAATTGGCAGTCTCAGGTTATTGATATTTCAGCGGCTTTTTTTGTTAATTATCAAATCGGTCAGCCAATTGAAGAATTGGAAGACTTTGATCCTTTTTTAGAAAAAAACACGGTTGTTGCTATTGATCAAAATAAAGGTTTATTTACTAATTAACTGGCTTAAATGTGGTTAATCAAGCTAATTTTAAAAAAAGAAATTTGTCGGCAGTTTGTAAAATTTTGTCTGGTCGGCCTGGGTAATACTGCGCTTGATTATATTTTTTACTTATTATTTAGCCGTGTCCTGGGAGTTTATTTTTTATACGCTAATTTATTATCAGTAGGGATTGCCATGACAGCCAGTTTTATTTTTAATAAACATTGGACTTTTAGAGATAAAGCCAAGAATGTAAAAACCCAATATTTAAAATTTGTCGGTGTTAATGCGGTTTATTTTGTTTTAAATAATTCAATTGTATTTACTTTAGTACAATATTTGCAAATTTATGATCTTTTAGCCAAAGTAATTGCCATAATGGTCGGACTTTTTTGGAATTTTTTGGCCAATCGTTATTGGACATTCAAAAAACCGATTTTAAAATAAACTTAGCCAAAACCTTTATTTTTCAAGAAGATTTTGTTAAAATACTGAATAAGGAGATTATTGATTGGCAATTTAATAAGTTAAAATAAGTTAAAATAATTATTCTTAATTACTAATTTCAAATAAATATGCCACAAGCTGTTTTTGAGAAAAAAAATGTTTTAGTTTTAGGGGGAGCAGGCTTTATCGGGTCTCATCTTTGTGATAAATTGGTTGTTGATAATAAAGTTATTTGTGTTGATAATTTTATTACCGGCGATCGGGCCAATATTGATCATTTATTGCAAAATGAAAATTTTATTTTTATTAATGAAGATGTTAATAATCTTTATGATCTGGAACGTTATTCTGAATTAGAGCGTTTTCAAGTTAAATTTCAAGGTATTCAGGAAATTTATAATTTAGCTTGCCCGACGTCGCCTAAAAATTTCAAACAAAATTCAATAATTACTGCCCAGACAAACAGTTTGGGCACAATCAGAGCTTTGGATTTAGCTGTTAAATATAAAGCCAAATTATTACATTATTCTTCAGCAGTGGTTTATGGTGATGTACCGGAAGATAAAGACATGGTTAAAGAAAACGAATATTTTCCCAAAAGTCCTTTGACTCCGCGGGCTTGTTATGATGAGGGCAAGAGTTTTGCTGAAACTTTGGTTTTTACTTATCGTGAATTTTATAATATTGACGCCAAGATTATCAGAGTATTTACCACTTATGGCCCGCGCATGCCTTTATTTATCGGTCATATGATACCTGATTTTATTGTGGCGGCTTTGGATGATAAACCCTTAATTATTTACGGCGATCAAGAGTTAACTACAACACTTTGTTATATTAATGATGTGATTGATGCTACTATGAAGATAATGGCTTCAACCGAGGCCGGCCCGCTTAATATAGGCAACCCCAAAAAGCATAAGATAGCTGATATAGCTAAAAAAATTATTGCAATGACCGGCTCAAAATCAGAAATTACTTATGCTGATCCATTGCTGTTCATGTCAAACTTAGGCGTGCCTGATATTAGTTTAGCTAAACAAAAAATCGAGTGGTTCCCCATAGTTACTTTGGAAAAAGGCTTGGAAATAACCATTGAATATGCCAAAGCTAATAAAGTTATGATTAATTGGGCTTCTGTAAAAAACGTTAAAGATTAATTATTATATTTTTAAATATTCGGCAATAAAAGGGCAGGGGTCTCTCTGCTCTTTTAAAACTTAAAAAAACTTATGCCTAAAGTCGCAATTATTATAGTTAATTATAATGGCCAGGAATATTTACATGATTGTTTGAGCAGTCTTTTAAGTTTGGATTATCCGCAGGAATTGTATAAGATTATTTTGGTTGATAATGCTTCCAGTGATAATTCCGTTGAATTTGTTAAAAATAATTTTCCGCAAGTTGAAATAATAGTTAATCAGCAGAATTTAGGTTTTGCGCAAGGTAATAATGTGGCCATGGCCAAAGCTTTACAGCGGGACTTTGATTATATTTTATTGATTAATCAAGATACGATTTCCCAGCCTGATTTTTTATCAAAAATAATTAAAGTCGCTGAAGCAGATGAAAAAATAGCAGCTGTCCAGCCGCGTTTAATGCTGCATCCGCAGACTGATAAAGTTAATTCTTTGGGTAATGCGATCCATTATTTGGGGTTTGGTTATTCTTTGGGCGCAAATCAACCGTTGAGCGGTGATTTACAATCTTTTGAAATAGCTTATGCTTCTGGCGCTGCTTTATTGATGAAAAGTGAAGTTTTAAAACAAATCGGCTTGTTTGATCCTGATTTTTTCATGTACCATGAGGATTTGGATCTGGGCTGGCGGATGAGAATGGCCGGTTATAAAATAATGGTAGTGCCGGAATCTGTTGTTTATCATAAATACGAATTTTCAAGATCAGTCAAAAAATATTATTATATGGAACGCAATCGTTATATTTGTATTTTGGAAAATTATAAATGGTTGAGTATTTTATTAATAACACCGGCTTGTCTGGTTATGGAATTGGGTTTATTTTTATTTTCTTTAAAATCAGGGTTTTGGCAAGAAAAAATACGCGGATATCTTTATTTTTTAAAGCCTCAAAGCTGGCAGAAAATTTTTCAGCATCGCCAAGAGAAAAAAAAGTATCGCCAAGTTAAAGATAAGCAGGTTATTAAATATTTTACTGGTAAAATTACCAATCAGGAGATTGATAATTGGCTTTTAGATAAAATAGCCAATCCTATTTTTAATTTATATTGGCAAATAATTAAAAAATTGATAATTTGGTAATGAACCTAATAAATACTAGCTTAATTGGCAAAATTAGCATATTCGTATTAGATTGGTACCAAAAGGCGGGTCTTTGGTATAAATTAGTAACCATATGAAAATAGCTCAAATTGTTTCAACTTTTCCTCCATATAAAGGTGGTATCGGTAATACGGCTTATAATTTTGCTTTGGCGTTACAGCCTTTAGGTTTAGAACTTACAACTTTTTTTCCTAAATATGATAACCAGGAATTTGCTGATGACAAATTTAAAATAAAAGCTATTAAACCGTTATTGGCTAGCGGCAATGCCGCTTTTGTGCCTGGTTTATATAAAGAATTAAATAATTATGATATTTTATTTTTTCATTACCCTTTTTTTGGCGGGACTGAACCGATTATTTTGCGCAAACTTTTTAATCCTGACCAAAAACTGGTTGTTTATTATCATCAGGATTCAATGCCGCCTCAGGATTTTTTACGTAAATTAATTTTTAAATTTTATAATTTAGTTTGGCTGCCGATTTTATTGCGTTTAGCTGATAAAATAATTGTTTCGTCTTTTGATTATGCGCAAAATTCCAATCTTGCCAAGTATTTAGAAAAAAATAAAAATAAATTTGCTGAAGTGCCTTTTGGTTTGAATTATGAAATTTTTAAAAAATTACCGGCTGATGACGAAACTTTGCAAGAAATAGCCAGATTAATCGATTATCAGGAGAATGAAAAAGTGATTAGTTATGTTGGTAATTTATCGTCAACCCATTATTTTAAAGGCGTTGATTATTTGCTGGATGCTTTTGTTCGGTTAAATGAAAAATATAATAATTTGAAATTATGTTTGGTTGGCCGGGGTGATTTAGTTGATGAATTTAAAAATAAAACAGTTGACTTGAAAATCGATAAACTGGTTTTTATTTTAAATAAATTAAACGATCAGCAATTAAATGCGGTTTATAATTTATCATCGGTTAATGTCTTACCGTCAATTAACCGGGCTGAAGCGTTTGGTTTGGTTTCTACTGAAGCAATGGCTGCCGGCACGCCGGTTATTACCACTGATTTACCGGGTGTCAGACAGGTTTATGATAATGAGATCTCCGGTTTAATTTGTAAGATTAAAGATGCGGCTGATTTGGCCGAGCAAATAGCTAAATTAATTAATAATGACGGGTTACAGCAAAAAATGGGGCAGGCGGCTTTGTTAAAAGCCCAAAAATACAACTGGGCCAAATCAGCCGCTCAATTAAAAAATATTTTCCAGCAATTATGAATATATTAAACCAATTTATCAGACGCTTATTTTATTTGCCTCCGGCTTATCCTCAAACTATACAAATCGGTATAACTAATATCTGTAATTTTAAATGTCCAATGTGCCAGCGTTTTGATTTGAAAGTTAATTTACAGCATATGGATTTTGATTTATTTAAAAAAATAATTGCTAGAATAGATGCCAGTCAATGTTCTGATTTGATTTTAACTGGCTGGGGTGAGCCTTTGTGCCATCCTCAATTTTTGGATATGGTTTTATTGGCTAAAGATAAGGGCTTTAAAATTCGTTTTACCAGTAATGGCAGCTTGCTTGATGAACATAAAATAAATTTTTTATTAGAGCAGAATATTGAAGCCGTTACTTTTTCTATTGATGAACTGGAATCAAATGATAAAACTATCGGTCATAAGCTTGCCGGCCAATTGGCTAATATTAAAAAACTAATTCAATTAAGAAACCAATTAGGCAAACAAACACAGATTTATTTTCAAACAACTTATCCGCAAAAAGGTGAAGATAATATTTTAAAGATTATTGATTATGCTGAGAAAATCGGCGTTGACCGGGTGAAAATTTCAAGATTGGATATACGTTTTCAGCAATTTGCTAGACCCAGCTCCCAAGAAGAAAAAATATTTGTAAAACAATTGGAAAATTATACTAAAAATAAAAGGGTACAGGTCGATTTTTTGCCTTACTTGGCTTTTAACGGTTTCGCCCGGCAAATTTATAAAAAAGTTTATCCTTGGCTGCATCGTCGCGGCAAGTTTTGTTTGAGAACTTTGGCTGATTTATATATTAATGTGAAAGGCCAAGCCACGCCTTGCTGTGCTTTGCCAAGATGCGAAATAGGTGATACTTTAAATAAAGAGATAAATGAACTATGGCATTCTGTGGATTTGAAACGGTTTAGAATAAATCAAAAAAAAGTTTGCGGTGCCTGTGATATTCTAGAAATAAATTATAAAGGCTAAATTTTTATCTTATGAAAATTTGTCTAATCAACAGTTTATATAAACCTTATCGTCGCGGGGGAGCCGAAGTGGTTTTTAATACTATAGTTAAAGAACTTAAAAAAAATGGCCATGACGTTTTTGTAATTACGATTTCAGGTGAGCTGAATGAGAAAAATTTTTATTGTCAAGAAATGGATAATATTAAAGTTTATCGTTTTTATCCGAAAAATATTTTTTCTTTTATTGAAATCAATCAAAAACCTTTATGGCAAAGAATTATTTGGCATATTATTGATATTTTTAATTATCATTCGTATCGTCAGGTCAAAAAGATTTTAAAAAAAGAAAAACCAGAACTTGTTTTAACGCATAATTTAAAAGGTTTGGGCTATCTGACATTATTGGCGGTTAAAAAATTAAAAATTAAAAATATTCATACACTGCATGATATTCAGCTGGTTAACCCGACCGGGTTATTGATTAGAAATCAGGAAAATCAATCTTTATTTTTAGCACCTTATTATTTGATTACCCGTTGGTTATTTTCCAGCCCCGAAGTGGTTGTCTCGCCTTCCAAATGGCTGATGGATTTTTATCGCCAATACGGCTTTTTTAAAAAATCAAAAGAAGTTATTTTGCCCAATCCTTTAGTTTTGGATAATCAGAAATTGCAAAAAAAATTTAATGATAAAAAAGTAAATTATTTATTTTTAGGCCAGCTGGAAACACATAAAGGCATTTTATTTTTATTGGATGTTTTCAGTGAATTTAACCAGCTTGATAATAGCCGTTTAATTATTGTTGGTAAGGGTAGTTTGGAACAAATACTGAAAGCAAAGTATGGCAGTCAGGATTGGCTCGAATTTTTAGGTTTTATTCCGGCTAACCAGTTGGGCAAACAGGTTTTTAAAAATATCCATTATACTATATTGCCTTCACTTTGTTATGAAAATTCGCCGGGCGTGGTTTATGACAGTTTTAAATATGAGACACCGGTTATTGCGGCTTCGCTTGGCGGTGTGCCGGAAGTCGTCCAAGAAGGTGTAACCGGTTATTTATTTGAGCCTGGTAATAAAATTAGTTTGCTTAACAAACTTAATCAAGCTTATTATAATTTGGATAAGTTTGAACAAATGTCAGAAAATGCTAAAATAAAAGCAAATGATTTTGATATTAAAAATTATATATATAAAATATTAAGTCTTTAGTTTTATGTATTATTATCGTCGTAAAACCAATCCTTGGAAATGGGTAATAATTTTAATAATTATTATAGCTTTCGGTTTTTTGATTTATTGGTTTTATGCCAATTATTTTAGTCAGATAGATATTAATCAGCCTGATGATCAGATTGAACAACCAGTTAAAGCTGACTTAACAGAAAAATTATTGGTTAGTCTTGGTTTTATAAAAGGCGATGTTTTAATGTCTCTAGACGGCCAGGCTTATGAATTGGCTGTTCAAGATAAGGTTTTACATCAAGGCGATAAAATAAAAACCGGACAGGACGGTTTAGCAGTTTTAAATTTAGAAAACGGTTCAATTATTCGTTTAGGTCAAAATACAGAATTAATTTTAGCAAGTTTATTAACTGATAAAGTTATAATTAATCAGACGCAAGGACGCAGTTATTTTAATTTACAGGATAGTAATAATTTTCAAATCAACTCTTTGGATTTAATTGTTCGAAATTTAAATAATAAATTTGAATTAATAACCAATAGTGAGGTGCCGTTTATTGCCGCTTTAAATTTTACTGGCCAGCCGATTGTTGAAATACATGATGACCAAGGTTTAATTTTAGCAAGGCGTCTGGCAGATAAGCAAAAAGCTTTAATTGATTTTAATAAAGAAATTGATAATAAATTGACAATTGAAGAATTTAAACCGAATGATTTGATTAAAGAAGATTGGTATCAATGGAATTTTGATTTGGATGAGAATATTGGCCAGCCGATTGAGAATAAAAACATAGAACAAGAAGATGAAGAACCTGATTTTAGCACAACCGATCAGAGTCTTGAATTGGCTGCTGATTTAAAGCAAAGCGGAGTATCTTTATCTTGGTCAATTTATCATGCCGATGATTTTAAGAATTATAAAATCATCAGATCAAAAAATAATAATAATTTAAAATATCCTGATAATGCTGAAATAAAATCATCTTTAAGCCAGGGGCTTAATTCTTATTTGGATCAAAGTATTGAGACTGGTGAAAAATATTATTATCGGGTTTGTGTGATAAAAACCAGTGATAAGGTTGTTTGTGGTAATGTGGTTAATTTGCTAATTCCAGAAGACGAGGCAGAGGCAGAGCAAGAGGATATAATAGATAATGAAGCACCGGCGGCGCCTAATTTGGCAGCTTCAATTTCTATTGGCGGAATTAGTTTGACTTGGAATAAAAACACTGAAAGCGATTTTAAACAATATATTGTGTTGCGTTCGATTGCCAAGACAAATCCAAGTTATCCGGTTGATCAATTCGCTACTACCAGCAATCCCAATTTAGCTGACAGCAGTGTTAATATTACCAGTGTTGGAAATTATTATTATCAAGTTTGCAGTATTGATCAGTCAGATAATTATGCTTGTTCAAATATAATTAATGTTGAAAACGGTCAAATAAAATAAAAACCGGATAAGCCTAAATTTGGATTATCCGGTTATGAGTCTTTTGTCATTATCTAAAAGCCATTGATTGGCTTTTTTAAATTGCGGAAAGTTTTTTTCAATTTTTGCAAATGAAAGACAATGAGTTAAATAAAGCAAATGAATGCATTCATGAAAGATTAAATAGGTTAAAACATATCTGGGCATTTTGTGGCTGATTTTTTTTATATTTTCATTCAGATAAATAGTTTTAGTGTCAGGTTCACAGACTGCCCATAAACGATAACGGCAAGGATATAAATAGTATAAAGTACTGACCTTGGTCCATTTGATTTTCTTGACGCTTAATTCATTGTCAAAATATTTTTGGTTAACCTCCTTGACAATTTCCCATAAAGTTTTTGGGGTTAATTTCAAAATTACACCTCCTTTTTATTTTGAATATTTGTAAATATAAATATGATCATTTATTTTGGTAACTATTTCAGCATCTTTGGCGGCTTTTTCAGCAATTATTTTAGATTGACTCCAGTAACCGGGTAAAACAAAATAAGCCTGCTTAACATCAGTTAAATCCATTGCTTGCAGCATGATTTTTTGATTAGTATTGTCAATCATTTGCAGAAAATACTGGTATAATTGCCCGCCAGTTGGGATAGGGTAAAAATAATAACCATTGTAATAACGGTTAAAGCCAAAAGTTTTTAAAGCTGCAGCGGCAGTCATTTGATTTGACAATACTATGTAATCCTGGCCATTGGCGTTGGCTTCAATATAATTAACAGCAGCAAAATCTAATTGGGAAAGATTAACAAAATTACTGTTATCATAATCATCATAACGGGGATAACTGATGTACAGACTGGCAATTAAAGCGGCTGCTAATAGTAAAATTATAAAAAATTTATAAATCAAAGCGTGCTTGAAACTTATTTTAATAAATAAATATAACCCATAAATAACTATAGGCAGTAAAAAATAAAAAGCTAACTGCCAAACTCGTTCGGAAAAATAATCTTGTTCATAATCAATAATATGTGAAACTTTTATTAATTTTAGCAAATAAGCATTAATTATTAAAATTATAAAAGTTAATATTGAAGCCATAAATAGTCGGGCTTTTTTTTGTTTAATTAAATAAACCAAGGTAATTGCCGCTATTATGATAAATAAAATATAAATTGAATTTTTGTATAAATAGGCAATATCAAGGAAAAAATCAAATTGCTGGGCAAATATGTCCGGCAGTTTAAAAAAATTAATCATTTGTAGATTTATTTTAACTTTATAAATTGATAAAAAAGAATTTAAAATTAATGCCGCCGGTAGGGCCAAGGTAGCGGCAATAACAAATATGGGCAAGATTATTTTTTTGAACTTATTTTGATTATTTAAAAACCAGATAATAATTAAATAAATTAAAATCGGAATACCGGATATGGGATGAATTAAAATTGTTGTTAAAGTTAAAAAGCCAAGCAGGTAAAAGGAAATTTGTTTGTTTTTTAAATATAAAAATGACAAAAATAAAATAATAATAGTAAATAAATTAGCCAAGGCTTGCGGATTTGTGGCAATAAATAAGCCAAAAGGTAAAAATAAAAAACTTAAAGCTAAGAGCCGGCAGCGGCTTTTGGGCCAGTTAAAATTTTTATTAAGACTGAATTGGATAAAATATGGCAAAAATAAACTTAAGCTGATCGGTACCAATAGTTTGTCAAGCCAGTCAATTGAAGTTTGTAATAAATGAGCCAGAAAAATAATAATTGAATACTGGCCCAAATAATAAAAAGGTTTTGGTAAAATAAAGCCGTTTTGATAAATTGCTTGTTCAGTTGCCTGATGAATAAAAGGATCAAACCCATAACCTAATTTGTAAACAAGCAAAGCAATGCCGGTTGTTAGAAAAAAATGCAGGCCAAGTAAAATACTGGAAATGAAATTCTTGTTAAATAAAAGTAATAAAATTAAATTAAGGCTGGCTAAAAAATAAATAATAAAAAACACCGAATTAATGATTTGCCAGGGGGAATTAATAGTATTGACTGTTTGGGCTTGCCAGAGCAAGTAAAAATTAACAGCAGTTAAAATTAAATAAGTAATAATTAAAATAAGATTATAAGGCTTTATTTGGGGTAGTTTAATTTTTAAATTGCTAATTGGCTGCGTTTTATAACTTAAATAAATAATAATTAATGAAATTATTATAAATAATAAGCTGATAGTCAGTTGATCAAGTTTATAAAAATAATAAATAATAGCGCCGATTAATGAATAATTGGCCATTAAATTAAATCCGCCTAAAATCAGCTGGCTGCTCGATTGGTAATCAGGCCAAAAGGTTTTGCCTAATAAAAAACTAAAAATTAAAATATAAAACAAGCCGCTAATTAATCCCAAATCAGCTGAATGCAGCCAGTTTATATTTAATAAAATGGCTAAAATTAGAACAAAAATTATTATAATTTGATAAATTTTAGACATATTTTAATTTTAGCATATTTATTAAATAAAAAAAGCCCGTCCGCAAAAGACGAGCCTTAATTATACTTTGGCTGATTATTTTGTTTGCCAGCCTGCTTCCGTAAAGGAAGCGCGATCATAGGGGCTATAAGAAGCTTTTTTTATAAAAGCAATATAGCTATTTTCTTGCAAAAGATAGCGGATTTTGACAATGGTAAAAATTTCACCTTCATTATTATCAGCAACTACGCTATTAAAAATTTGCGAAATTTGCATGCCCTCTTGTATAAAAGGAAGTTTGATCTCTTTTGTTGCGATGAAATTAGCAGTCTGACATACATAAGTTAATCTTACTTTGATCATCTGAATTCCTCCTTTTGAATTGATGCTAAATAATAACATTTTATGGGGTTTTTGTCAAGTATTTTAAAAAACAAATTATTTTGCTAAAATAAATAATATTATGTTAGATAAACTTAAAAATGATAAAAAATTCCAATTTGGAGTTTTAATTATTTTAGGCGTGATTTTCTTTTTTGTCTATTCTTTTTTAATATTTGATAATGAGTTGACTCGTTTTACTTGGCCTGATGAAACCGCTAATTATTTTTTTATTACTAACTATATTGATAATAGTAATTTTTCTTTTTATGAACCTTTGAATGAGATTGGCTCGAATTTAATTAAACCGCGCAGTTTTAATGTTTATCAGAATAATTTGGTGCCGGGTTCTTTTTTAGGCATGCTTTTGATTTATGGTTTAATCGGTAAAATAATCGGTACCAAATTAATTTTATTTTTAACTCCATTACTGGCAGTTATTTCCGGTTTATTTTTTTATAAAATTTTATTAAAAATTTTCAAATCTAATATTGCTTTTTTAAGCGCGCTTTTATTTTTTATTAATCCGGCCTGGTGGTATTATGCCAGTTTAAGCATGCTGCCTAATATTAGTTTTTTTAGTTTTTTACTGATTGGTTTTTATTGTTTATTAAATTTAAATAAAAATCAGAAAAAAAATACTTTATGGCTGATTTTGGGTTCTTTTTTTATTGCCTTGGCTTTAATTATCAGAACCAATGAGTTTGTTTGGGTTTTGGGTGTAATTTTATTTTTAGCTATAGTTTATCGGTGTAAATTAAAATGGTATTATATTTTAATTTTTATAGCCGTTAATTGTTTGGTGTTTTTACCGATTTTTTATTATAATCAAATTACTTATGGTGATTATTTGTCATTTGGTTATTTACAATTGGAGCAAGGCAATGGCCTTGTTTCTCAATTGCCACCGGAATTTCAAACTGCCAACCAATCAGCAATATATAATTTTATAAAATTTTTAATTTTGCCGTTTGGTTTTTCAGCCGGCGCAATTATTCATAATATTAATCAGTATTTTATTCAATTATTTTGGTGGCTGTTTATTCCGTCAGTAATCGGTCTGTTTGTCTTAATTAAAAATTTTCATAAACAAGCCAAGGGTGTTTATTTACTAATCACTTTTTGTTTATCGGTTTATCTGGCTATTTATTATGGCAGCTGGATTTTTGAGGATCAAATGACTTTGCAATTAAATAAAATCGGTCTTTCTTATGTTCGTTATTTTTTACCGATTTATATTTTATGTTTGCCCTTGATTGCTATTTTTTATTTGCATTTAATAGGTTTATTTACCGCCAGAGGCGGAAAAAGTAAAAAATTTAAAATTGCTCTAAGTACTTTTTTAGCTTTTTGTTTTATTGCTTTTACGGTTAATGTTGTTTATTTAAGCGGCAATGATAATCTTTTAAATATAAAACAGCATATTAAAGATTATAATCAAAGTAATCAAAAAATCGTTGAATTGACAGAGCCAGAAGCAGTCATTATCAGCCAAAGAAGCGATAAAATATTTTTTCCGCAAAGAAAAGTTATTGCCAAATGGAGTTTTGACGAAGCCGGATATTGGGCTGATTTATTAAAAGCTGATGTGCCCTTGTATTATTATGCTTTTGAAGGACAGGAATATATTGATGAATTTAATTATAATTTATATGATTATTATGGTTTTGAATTAATGCAACCGGTTAAAATTAATCAAACAGAAACATTATATAAAATTAAATTTACAGAATATGAACAAGAATAATTTAAAATTAATCAGGTTAGGCATAATTATTGCAGCCGTGGTTTTAATCTTATTTTTACTGGCTAAAGATTTTGCTTTAAGTGGTAAACTATCATTTAAAACGGATTTTAAAAAATTTACTCCTTTTGTTTCTTTATTAATGCCGCAAGAAAGAGTCAAAATTTTTGATTCGGCGTATATAGAGCAAGAACCTGTTTATTTTGATGTATATTTACCGCGTGATTTTGCTAAAATCAATTTAGAATTTACTTATAAAAATTTTTCCAATAATTTAATTGAAGTCGGGCCTCAAATAGGCGAGTATAATTGGGATTTGCAACCTTTGGATAATAAAATTATTAATCAATTGACTTGGCCTAAATTGGAAAAAGATAATTTGTTTTTATTTCAAAGAGATCGCAAATTTAATTCAATTGGACAGTTTTTGAGTGACTTGCCGCCGGTCAAAGAGATTGCTGCTTATAATTATAATTTTGATTATGATTATAAAATGGATAATTATCAGCCAAGTGAAAAATTGTTAGAATTAAATAAAGGTTTAGACGGCGGGTATGAAATTTTTACTTATATTCAAAATGAGGATTTATATTTTGAGTTTGATTTGGCCAGTGAGGAAATTGAGATTAATTCTGAAAATACTAATTTGTATGTTTATGATAATTTGGATAATAATATCGCTATTTTTCCACCGGATAACAATAAAATTATAGCCAGCTTGCAAAATTTACCGACTGATTATTATAAACTAGCTTTATCCACTAATAATTTTGTCCAGACAAAAAGTATTAAGACAAAACAGCAATATTTAAGTTTTATTAATGGTTTTGATTTGCTCAGTCCAGCACAGTTAATAACTGAAAGCAATAATTTAACTTTTTTAGCTACTAATAATGCTGGTTTGCAAACAATAAAAATTAATGAAAAGAATCTTGAAATTGCAGAAATTTGGCAACAGCATAATCTTGATTTGGAGCCTGGCCCAAAAGAAGTTATAATTCCCAAAGGCAATTTACAGATTACCGGTGAAGGGCTTTTTGCTTTTTCGCAAGAGCAATATTTCAATCCTTTATTTAAAACTTTATATAAGACAACTGATTTGGATAAGGAAAATATAAATTATGTCATAACTCAATATAACTTGCCTTTAAACAAAAATGATTTTAAAATTAATAATGTCAGTTTTGATTTGCATGATAAAGATTTTAATAATGGTAAATTACGATTTATAATTTCTATACCGGGTTTAAGTTCTTCAGCTCAGGGAGTTTTACTTGAAAATTTAAAGATAACTTTGTCAAGAAAACCGATTTGGCAGGAAAGCCTAATAACGAATTTTAAAAAATATTTAAGATATTATGAAAATGAAATTAAATAAAGAAAAAGTTTTAATTATTACCAGGGATTTGTTTATAACACTTTTTATTTTATTTATATTTTTTTCTTTTTTAGAATTACTTAAGCCTAAGATTATTCTTAATTATATTGACTTGGATTTATATTTATTGGTTTTAATTTTATTAGGAATTATTACTGCTTTATATAGTCCTTTGCCACTTAAAGAAAATAAACTGAAATTTTATGATTATTTAACAATATTTTTCTTGGCAATTTTAATTGGTTTTGTTTTAATTTATTTAACCAGTCAGCTTGGTTATTTAAGTGTTTTAATCGGCTTATCCGGTTTTATAATTTGTTTCTTTTTTATTATTTTAATTTTTAAAGGACGTTAAATATGATTAAAGATGTTATTATTAAAAATCTAAACAAGTTTGAAGATGAAAGAGGCTGGTTAACAGAAGTTTATCGTAATGATGAAATGGATTATCAGCCTGTCATGAGCTATGTTTCTGTGACCAAACCCGGTGTTAGTCGTGGTCCGCATGAGCATAAAGAACAAACTGATTTTTTTGTGTTTGTCGGGCCTGGTGATTTTGCTTTATATTTATGGGATAATCGTGAAACTTCTGAAACTTATGGTCAAAATCAGATTGTTGAAGTGGGTGAAAAAAATCCAGTTGCTGTTTTGGTGCCGCCAGGTGTTGTTCATGGTTATAAATGTATTTCTGAAAAGCCGGCTTATTCTATTAATTTACCCGACAAACTTTATGCCGGTGAATTTAAAAAATCAGAAGTTGATGAAATCAGATGGGAACATGATCAAAATTCACCGTTTAAAATAGATTAATTAATTATTAAATAAAAAAATTATGCCTAATGACGATTTATTTTGTAAAATAGCGGCTGGTGAAGAATCAGCGCATAAAGTTTATGAATCGGAAAATGTGATTGCTTTTTTGGATATCAACCCTGTTAATCCTGGACATATTTTAATTACACCTAAAAAACATTACAATGATTTATTGGCAGCTGACGACGAAATTTTACAAGAAATGATTTTGGTTACTCGTAAAGTTGCCGCTGGTATTATTTTGGCTTTTGACGAATATGATGCTTTTAATCTGAAATTAAATAATGGTCGAATTGCCGGGCAGGTTATTCCTCATTTGCATTGGCATATTATTCCAAGAAAATCAGGTGACGGCTTGACACAATGGCCGGGCAAACAATATGGAGAAGGTGAAGCCGAAGAAGTTGCAGAAAAAATTAAAAATCAATTGGCTTAAACTATTTTTAAATAAATTTATGCCTGAGTTTAAGGTGCCGGAAAACGAGTTATTAATAACTTTTTCTCGCAGTAGGGGAAAGGGCGGACAATATTTGAATAAAACCAGCACAAAAGTAACATTAAAATGGGATGTTTATAATTCGCCAATTTTAACGTCCGAGCAAAAATATAAGATTTTGCATAAACTTTATAATCGGATTAATGAAAAAGGCGAATTGGTTATCTCAGCTCAAGCTCAACGTTCTCAAGCTCAGAATCGGAAAGAAGCAATTACAAAGTTAAATAATTTGGTTAATCAGGCTTTGCAGCCGCAAAAAAAACGCATCCCGACTAAGCCCAGTAAAATAGATAAAGAAAAAAGAATCCGGCAAAAGAAAAAGATTTCAGAAAAAAAGCGATTAAGAAAAAAAATAGAAATTTAAAGCCTTAATTACCAATATATTAATCTATGGAAACATTTGAATGCATAAAATCAAGGAGATCAAAGCGAAAATTTTTAGCCAAAGAAGTTCCTGATGATTTAATTGGCAAAATTATTGAGACAGGCAAATGTGCGCCTTCTTCTCATGATTGTCAGCCTTGGCAGTTTTATATTATTAGAGATAAAAAATTAAAAGGAAAATTTGCTGAAACGGGTTATGAAGAGAATAAACCAATAGTTTTGTCCTGTGATTTTATATTATTAATTTGTGTGGATAAAGACAAATCGCCATCTAGATTTGTTGAAGATGGTGTTATTGCTGCTCAAAACATGGCTTTGGCTATTCATGCTTTGGGTTTAGGTAGCGTTTATTTGTCAGCTTACAACCCAGATGATTCTTTACGGGCAAAAGAAATTCAAGATTTATTTTCTATACCAGAAAATAACATGCCAATCTGCATGTTATTGATTGGTTATCCTGATCCTAATGAAAAATTGGAAAATAAAATTTTAAGAGACAATAATGATTTAATTGAATATCGATAAGATGATTATCACTATTTGCGCATCAATTAAATTTTGGCCGCAGATTATTGCGGTAAAAGAAAAACTTGAAGCTATTGGCCATCAAGTTTTAATTCCACCGCATCAAGTGAAAAATGAGGTGGGTGATTTTATTTCAGTTGAAGAATATTATCAAGTTCGTAAAAGCATGATTGAAAGAGGTGATAATGATAATTGGGTTTGGCAGAGAAAAAACGAAGCTATTATTTGGCATTTTGATAAAGTTAATCAGGCTGATTGTATCTTGGTTTTAAATTATGACAAAAATAATATTCCCGGTTATATCGGCGGGAATACTTTAATGGAAATGGGTATTGCTTGCTGGTTGAAAAAGCCGATTTATCTTTTAAACCCGATTCCAAGGAAAATTTCTTATTATGAAGAAATCAAGGGCATGCAGCCGATTATAATTAATGATAATTTGAATTTAATTAAATGAAAAATTGACGAATCCATTGACCGACCAATTGAGTTATGGTAATTACAGCAATGGCAATTAAAACATGTTCAGCAATGGCTTTCCAGGGCTGGATTTTTTGTTTTTTAGCCAAATAATATGAAAATATTGTTAAAAGGCCCAGTCCCCAGATTAGACTGATAATAATGGCTTGTTCATCGGTTAAAAATAAAATCGGTAAAATAAAAGTTAAAGCAAAAATAAATTTTGTTAAAAAAGCTGATAAAGCGGCTAGCCATTGGTTTTTGGGGGCTTTATTTAATTCTGATTCTTCAGAAATATGAATGCCCAAAGCATCTGAAAAAGCATCAGCAATCGCGATTGATAAAATACCGGCAACTACTGCTACTTTTGATTGTGTGGAAGCGCTTAACCCGACTATAATTCCCAAAGTGGTAATCACAGCTGAGGTTAATCCAAAACTAAATCCCTTGCGAATAGCAATTTTCATAATTGATTTTAATAAATTTTTATGATAAGTTATACTTATATTTTAACATAATAATGAGCTCTGGGCTATGAACAATAAGCTTTGAGCATTTTATTCAATGCCCAATCCCCCAAAGCGCTTAGATAAAAAAATATGAAACTATTAGTTACCGGCGGAGCCGGGTTTATAGGCTCAAATTTTATAAATTACTGGCTAAAAAATTATCCGGATGATTTTATAGTTAATTTGGATAAGCTGACTTATGCCGGAAATCTGGAAAATTTAAAGGATCTTAAAAATAATCAGAATTATAAATTTATTAAAGGTGATATTTGTGATTTTGATTTGGTTAATGAATTGATCAGTGACAAGGTTGATTTAATTGTTCATTTTGCTGCTGAAAGTCACGTTGATCGTTCTTTGATGTCTTCCAGGGATTTTGTCCGAACTAATGTTGAAGGCGCTCTGTCTTTATTGGATGCTGCTAAAAATAATGGAGGTGTCAGGTTTCATCATATTTCTACCGATGAAGTCTTTGGTGACTTGAGTTTGGCTGGCAAAGCTTTTACAGAAAAATCGCCATATAATCCCCGTAATCCATATTCAGCATCCAAGGCAGCCGCTGATCATTTGGTGAGAGCTTATTATCACACCCATGGCTTGCCGGTTACCATTTCTAATTGTTCCAATAATTACGGACCTTATCATTTTCCGGAAAAAATGATTCCACTTTTTATTACTAATTTGCTTGAAGGTAAAAGGGTTCCGTTGTATGGTGACGGTAAAAATATACGTGACTGGATTTATGTTGATGATCATAATCGTGGAGTTGATTTTATTATTAAAAAAGGTAAAATTGGCGAAACTTATTGCTTGGGTGGTAATGGGGAAATAACCAATATCGAATTAACAAAAAAGATCCTTAAATTAATGGATAAAGGTGATGAGATGATTGAATTTATTGAAGATCGTCCGGGACATGATTTGCGTTATGCCATGGACTATAGTAAAGCTAAAAATGAGTTGGGTTGGCAACCTCAAATCAGCTTAGAGCAAGGGTTAGCCCAAACAATTGATTGGTATAAAAATAACCGGCAATGGTGGCAAAATGTGAAATCAGGTGATTATCAGGAATATTATAAAAAACAATATCAAGGCAATGTTTAATAAAATTTACGACAAGATAGTCCCAAAAGTCAAAAGAATAATTAAGCATGAAAAAGCTCAATTAATTTTAGCTAATAAAAAATTTAAAAAATTTGAAAAATGGTTATTATTGATTATTTGGGCAGGGGGTATTTATTATTTATCTTCTCAACCGCTGATTTTTTTATCAGCAACTGATGAATGGGGTTGGATTATTAGAAAATTTGCTCATATTTTTGAATTTGGCGTTTTGACTTTTTTGATTTTCAGGATCCTTAAATATACTGAAAAAAGATATATTTACTGGGATTTGTTTTGGGCTTTTGTTTTTGCTGTTTTATATGCGATATCTGATGAATATCATCAAACATTGGTGCAAGGCAGAGTGGGGAATTATAAAGATGTATTTATTGATTCTATTGGTGTTATAATTGCAACTTGGTTATTGTATTTATATTATCATCATGAGAAAATACGTAAATTAAAATATAAAAATCAGAAATAAAAGAAGAGACCCATTGATGGATCTCTTCTTTTTTATTGTATAGTGTTACTTTTAAATTGTTCAACAGTATCTTTTAATTCTTTGGCATCTTTTAAATCACTTTCTGTTTTTTCTTTTTGAGCCGGTAAAATATCAGGACTGGCTAATTGTGCCTCATAACCATTAATAATAGCACTTAAATCATTTTCATTTTTTTCATAGATATATTTTTTAACCTTTGTGTTTTTAGTTTCTCTGGCTTGTTTCATTTCTTGTAAAACACTATCAATTGGTTTTTCACCTGGTTTGCTTAATATATCCAAAGCAAGTGGCCCGGCTTTTTGCAAAGCTTTGGCTCGGACATTTAAATAATTAAATCTGAGTTCCGGATATGTTTTTAGCAATTTATCATCTTTCATTTCTTGACCTAATTTGCTGATAAATTCAGGCATATCTTCTGGTGATAATTCTTCAATATCTTTTTCCCAGTCGCTGAATTTTTGCATAGCTTCCATTGTTCCTCCGGTTACACCTTCTTTTTCTTCTTCAGTTTCCAGACCAGGTACTTTATCACCTGGTTCGCCAGATAAGGCTTCTGGTGGTAATTCAATGCCCTCATCTGAGGGATTTTGCGGTTGATTGTTTGGCATAGATTCAAAGTTCATATTTATTAAAATTAAGAATAAAAATTTAATTAAAATTATTGTATTTATAATATAATTATATCATTTTTTTATAAATTTGTCAACAGTTTTCATTGACAAAGGATTGTTTTTGCGGTATTCTTAAATATAAGAAAACAAAAAGGAGGTGATAAAATTGGCGCGCATATTTTATGACGACTTTGAAGAAGAGTACTTTATAAACAAGATCAAGCAACTGAATGATGATTTTAATCATCAGAAGTTTGAAGAGATTGTTGCTGACTTTTCTCTTAGAAGGGAACAGCAATCTTTTACGGACGTAGTTAATTGGCTGCTTGAACAGGATCCGGCCAGGTTGTCAATAATCAATGGTATTTTGGCCAAACTCTATGAAGAAGAGGCAAATCTATCTCGGCAAAAGGAGATTATCCTTTTTGCTCGGATTTATGCGCTAGAAGCACAAAGCAACTTTCCTTTGTATGATTGGTCTCCAATCATCAACCTGCAAATTGTCCTTAATGTTAAGGAACGACTTGCTCATCCTTCTACGGATGACGATGATGGTGAAGACCCTTTTAGCGTCAAAGCCCTTTGTTAAACATTGTATTATCAACAATGAAAAGACGAAGGGCTTTTTCTATTTAAAATTATAGCTTAATTTTATAAAAAATTAAAGTGTTGTAGTTTGTCAAATTATTTAAAATAGTTTAAAATTGCTATATATGAATAAGAAAATCCTTATTATTGGTTCCAGGGGGATGCTAGGTCAAGACATGGCCAAGTTTTTAGCTGATTTCAATTTGATTTTATGGGACCAGCCGGAAATTGATATTACTGATCAAAATCAGATTAATTCTAAAATTAAAAATTTAAAACCGGATATTGTTATTAATTGCGCTGCTTATACTGATGTTGACGGCTGTGAAACAAATCAGGATTTGGCCATGCAGGTTAATGGTTCGGCCGTCGGTTATTTGGCTGAAATAACTAAAAAGCTTGATGCGATTTTAATACATATTTCTACGGATTATATTTTTAATGGTCAGAATAAAGATGGTTATGAAGAAGATTCTCAAGAAATTGGACCTTTAAATATTTATGGCCAGTCAAAATTAAAAGGTGAGTTGCTTTTACAGGAAAAAATTGATAAATATTATTTAATTAGAACTTCTTGGTTATATGGTAAAAATGGTAAAAATTTTGTAGAAACCATGTTAAAATTAGCTCAAGAAAACGATAGTTTAAAAGTGGTTAATGATCAGTTTGGCAAACCGACTTTGACAATTGACTTGGCCAGACAAATTAGATATATTTTAGATAATAATTTGGATTTTGGCAGTTATCATATAATAAATGAGACACAAACCGGTGGAATTTCTTGGTATGATTTTACTCGAAAAATTTTTGAATTGGCTGAGATTAAAATTAATTTACAGCCATGCACTACTGCCGAGTTTTCTCGACCGGCTCAGCGTCCAGCTTATTCAGCTTTGATTAATACTAAATTGCCGCAATTAAGGAATTGGCAGGAAGCCTTATCTGAATATTTGGAAAAAGTTAAATAGCTAATGGCATATGATTAATAGTCGATACTATTAGCTATTTGCTATAAGCTATAAGCTAAATTTATGAGAGGTATTATTTTATCAGGCGGGGCAGCAACTAGATTGCGGCCTTGTACAAAAGTTACATCAAAACAATTACTGCCCGTTTATAACAGGCCCATGATTTATTATCCCTTAAATACTTTAATAAAAGCCGGTATTAAGGAAATTTTAATTATTGTTTCACCTGAACGGGCTGGTGATTATTTGAATTTATTGGGCAGCGGTAAGGATTTTGGTGTTAAATTTACTTATGAAATTCAGGATAAACCCGGGGGGTTGGCTGAAGCTTTTATTATTGGTGAAAATTTCATAGATGAAGAAGACGTTACTATGATTTTGGGCGATAATATTTTTGAAGATGATTTTACAGATGAAATTAAAAATTTTAAAAAAGGCGGTAAAGTTTTTGCCAAAGAAGTTCATGATCCGGAACGGTTTGGTGTGGTAAAATTTGATAAAAACATGAAAGTAATTGAAATTAAAGAAAAGCCACAGGAATGGGTAAGCAGCCATGCTTTAACCGGGCTTTATATTTTTGATCAGCGGGTTGTTGAAATAGCTAAAAATTTACAGCCAAGTCCTAGAGGAGAATTGGAAATTACTGATATTCAAAACTGGTATTTGCAAAAAGGCGAGTTAGATATGGCTATGGTTAAAGGCGATTGGATTGATGCCGGAACTTTTGACAGTCTTTTGGAGGCGCAAAATTTAGCTAAAAACAAACTTCAGGATAAATTGATTATCTAAAAATAGTTTTATTATTATGAAAGGTATAATTTTAGCCGGTGGCGCCGGTACTAGGCTTTATCCGGTAACTAAAGTGGTTAATAAACATTTATTATTGGTTTATAATAAGCCAATGATTTATTATCCGTTAAATACTTTAGTTAACGCTGGATTGAAAGATATTATTATTGTTTCTGGTAAAGAAAATCTAGATTCATTTAAAAAACTTTTAACTGGCAATGGCAAATTTTCCAATGTTAATTTTAATTTTGTGGTACAAAAACAAGCAGCCGGTATTGCCGATGCTTTGCGAACGTGTAAAAAATTGACCAAAGGCGAAAAAATTGTAGCTGTCTTGGGCGATAATATTATAGAAGATGATATTACTGAAATAATTTCAAATTTTGAAAAGCAAAATCAAGGGGCCAGGATTTTTCTCAAAGAAGTCAAGCAGCCGGAAAAATTTGATATTGCGATTATTAAAGATAATAAAATAATTGATTTTGAAGAAAAACCAGTTTCACCCAAATCAAATTTGGCAGTTACTGGTTTATATCTGTATGATAATCAAATCTGGCAAATTATCGATGATTTACAGCCGTCTTTTCGGGGGGAGTTGGAAATTACTGATGTTAATAATTATTATTTGAAAAGAAATCAGTTAGGCTATAATATTTTGAAAAAAGATTGGTTTGATCTTGATACTTTTTCGACTTTATTACAAGCTAATTTGAAAATGGCGCAAAAGTAAAATATTTAAAATATAAAATCCAGTTAAATAAAAAAAATCGCTTATTGAAGCGATTTTTTTTTTATTATTTATATTATTTTATTTCCAGGCGATAAATTCCTTGCTGTTTGCCGATTTGGCCGTTAAAATAAATATTTTCTCCTTTTTCATCCAGATAAAAATCATTAAGCTGATCAAATTCTACTAATTGCGTAGAATTTCTCACACCATTACCTAAAATCAAGTCAATTATTTCTATTTTAGTTTCAAATAAAATTATTATATAATTCAAGTTCGGATACCAGTCAATTTTTTTTATTTCTTGACCGTAACGGTTTATAAATGTTTTTTCACCTGTCCCGGTATTATAAGTGGTAATTTCAAAATCATTATAAATCAAAAGTTGTTTTTCATTATTATCCCATACGGCATGTTTGGCATCAAATTCCTGGATTGGCTCTTCACGGCTAATATTGGTTTCCCGATCAGTTATGACTTTTTGAATTAAAAATAATTTTTGCAAATCCAAATCCAGCAAACCTATGAAATTATTACTGCTTTCAATAAATTTATAATTATCCGATCTATTTAGCGCGCTAATTTTTTTGTTGGTATTAAAATTTAAATTGTATTTAAACAAAACATCACGATTATCTTCTCGCTGAATATAAAAAATATCATTTGCTTCAATAAAAAATTCAGGATTTATATTTTTTTCCGTTTCAAATAAAAGCTGACTGGTTTGACTGACCAAATCAATTTGCCAAATAGATTTTTGCTTATTGGCATAAAGTAAATTATCACTTGAAATGTCCCAGTTTATTTTTTGGGGCTGAAAATCAAGAAGCTGATTTAAATCTTTGGCTTGATTTGTATTATTAACATCAAAAACCAAATAATTGTCATTAAAATTAAATAATATTTTTTTACTACTGGCTGCCCAGCTTAATTTTATTTTATTGATTTGTGAAATACGATAAAGTAAAGTATTATTTTTGTTATTTAAATCATAAACATACAATTCGGAAAAAGGTTGTTTTTGGATAACATAAATAATTTTTTGCCAATCAGGTGAAATTTTAAAATTACTAATTTGTCCGTCAATAATTTGCAAAGGTATATTGTCTTGAAATAGGATGACATCTTTGGCAAAAGTGGTTAATCCGCTATTAATAGTGATTTTTTTTGACCAGGAATAATAGCCTTCTTTAGTCAATTTAATATTATATTCGCCGGGTAATAGGTTGTAAATAAATATTTTTTTATCAAACGGTTTTTCGTAACGCTGATCATTGATATAAAGCTGGGCATCTTTAATGTCTTTGGCTTCTACCATTAAGGTTCCGGTTCTTAAAACTTTTTTTCTTTTAAGATCAAAACGATAACCAGAAGCATAAAAAATTAAAATTGGAGCTAAAATAAAAAAAGCCAAAATAAAAATGATCATGATGATTCTTCTTTGTATTAGAGTCATAATTATTGGTTAATTTGTTTAATATCGGCACCAAGTTTTTGTAATCTTTCAGTAATATTTTCATAGCCGCGATTAATTTGATAAATGTTTTCTATTACCGTTGTGCCTTGAGCAGCTAAGGCAGCTAATACTAATGCTATACCAGCACGTAGATCAGGACTAACAACATTTCTGCCATATAATTGAGTCGGACCTTGGATAACGATTCGATGAGGATCGCACATAATTATATTAGCCCCCATTTGGTTGAGTATGTCAGTATAAAAAAGCCGACCGTCAAAAATTGTTTCATGAATCAGGCTTAAACCTTTTGCTTGGGTCATTAAAACAGTAAAAGGTGCTTGTAAATCAGTAGGGAAACCTGGATATTCATGAGTTATAATATTGGTCGCGATTAATTTTGAGGGTTTAGTAATAATATAATCAGAACCGATTTCCAATTGAGCATTAGCTTTTTTTAATGAATAAAGGAGATTTTCAATATGTTCAGGCTGACAATCGGTTATTTTGATATTACTATTGGTAATTAAGCCTAAAATAGTAAAAGTGCCTGTTTCTATTCGATCAGGAATAATTTTAAATTCACCGGCATTTAATTTTTCAACGCCTTCAATGGTTATTTCCGGGGTGCCGGCACCTGTAATTTTGGCGCCTTGTTGGTTTAAATAATCAGCTAAAGCTTTTATTTCCGGTTCCATAGCGGCATTTTTGATTTGAGTGGTACCTTGCGCCAAAGTTGCAGCCATCATTAAATTTTCAGTAACAGTAACACTAATTTGGGGCAGGATAATTTTATTACCGATTAATTTATCAGCTTTTAAAGTATAAGTTTCGCCATTATCAATCATCTCTGCGCCTAGTTTTTTAAAACCTTCAAGAAAGAGATCAATCGGTCTTTTGCCGATTATACAGCCACCCGGATGCGCTAAAGTAACCTGGCCAAAGCGAGCCAGCATTGGTCCGGCCAACATAATTGAGGCTCGTAATTTTTTAACCAATTCATTATTTAATTCAGTTTTAGTAATATTTTTGGTTGAAACAGTATATTGACCGGTTTGATTTTTTTCAATCTTAACACCTAAATCTTCCATAATTTCCCAAAGACGGAGTGTATCTTCGATTTCCGGCACATTTTTTATGAGGCAAGGCTGATCTGATAAAATTGTTGCCGGAAATATTTTTAAAGCTAAATTTTTCGCACCGGCAACTTTAATTTCACCTGACAGTTGATTATTGCCATTAATAATATATTTTTCCATAATTTTATAAAATTTATGCTTTTATTGTAGTAGATTTTACAAAAAGAATCAAGTCTTAAATTTTGCCAGATTAATTTTATTTTGCTAAAATATAGATATAATTTTTAACTTATTTTATGCCTAAATCAAAATTATTTAAATCAAAAAATCAATCGGATAGTGTTTTTAAAAGATTTGTAAAACAATACGCTATTTTGTTGATAGTTTTTATTGTTTTTATTCTAGGGATATTGATCGGTCGACAGACCAGTGAACCGGAAATAGTTTATAAAAATGATAATCATGGTTCTATTTATAATAAAACAGAAAAACCGGAATTTTTATCTAAAGATCTTAATTTTGACCTTTTCTGGGATGTTTGGCAAATTATTGAAGATAATTATGTTTATCAACCAGTCAATGAAACAGAATTATTATACGGTTCAATGGCTGGCAGTGTGGCTGCTTTAGGTGATTCTCATTCAGTGTTTTTTGATCCGGAAACAACCAAAGATTTTAATGATGAATTAGCCGGTACTTTTGAAGGGATTGGCGCTGAAATAGCCATAAAAAATGATCGTTTAACTATTGTTGCACCTTTGCCTGATTCACCAGCTAAAAAAGCCGGTTTGCGAAGCGGTGATAAAGTTTTTGCAATTGACGGCATGGATACGACCGGGATTAGTTTGGATTATGCTGTTAAGCAAATCAGAGGACCCAAGGGTACTGACGTGGTCCTGACAATCGGTCGTGATAGTTTGGATGATTTTAAGGAAATTAAAATTACCAGGCAAAACATCGATATTCAAAGTGTTAAGTGGGAATTATTAGAAAATAATATAGTTCATTTAGAGATTCGTTATTTTAATGAAGACACTACCGATGATTTTAATCAGGCGGTTTTGGAGATTATTAATAAAAATCCGCGTGGTATTATTTTGGATTTACGTAATAATCCGGGTGGATTTTTGGATACGGCAATTAATGTAGCTGCTGAATGGGTGGAAGATAAAGTGGTTGTTTATGAAAAATCAGCAGACGGTAAATTAAAACCTCATAAAGTCAATGGTCGGGCTAGACTTAAGGATTTTTCTACAGTAGTTTTAATTAATGAAGGCAGTGCTTCTGGTTCGGAAATTGTAGCCGGTGCTTTAAAAGATTATAATTTGGCAACTTTGATTGGTGAAACTACTTTTGGTAAGGGTTCTGTGCAGACTTTATTTCCCTTAAAAGACGGTTCTTCAATTAAATTAACAGTGGCTGAATGGTTGACACCCAATGAAAATACAATCGAAGGCGATGGAGTCGAGCCGGATATGGAAGTAGAGTTAACAGTTGAAGATTTTAATCAGGATTTGGATCCGCAAATGGATAAAGCTCTTGAAGTTTTAATGGCTAATGAAGAATAAATTTGAATTTTAAATATGTAAAAAGCCCTGTACCGGATGGTACAGGGCTTTTGGGTAAAGAAAACGGTTTAGATACCGAGGACGGTATCGCGATTGTTGGCGTCCTGGTCGAGTATACCGCTGGTGATGCCGTTGATGGTGAATTCGTAGTACGCTGGCAACGTGGTCTGGAAATTTTCCGCATGCCTCAGTTCCTGGGAGGCACCAGCGGTTCCGGACGGCAGAGGTGTCAAGGTCAGCTTCTGGTCGGCGCAGGGTACGTCAGTACTGCCCGTGACTTCTCGTCCCGGGTGATAGCAGGCAAACCGACTGGCCATGCCTTCGAGCAGGTAGAGATCCGCTTCATATCTGGCGCTGGCCGCGTTGAAGTTTGTGATTTCTACCGGTGCTGTGTTGTAGATCAGATTGCTTGACATCATGATCGGACCTTCGTCGTCGCCGTCAGCTCCGTCATCGTAGGGGAGTACCGAGGGACTGTCGCTGTATAGCGGGTTGTCTTGTGATACGCCACTCAATGTCCAGAGCGCGGTATAGCCGGTTTCGGTGCAGAATTCGCTCTCCTCTACCACTATCGATCCGTCGCTGAGACGGTTGACCTTGAACGCGGCCACCCCCCAAGTCCAGTAATTCACCGGGTCGCCCAGGGTGCAGAACGAGTTAATCGCCACACCGTTGACCGAGATGTTATGGAACATCATCACGCCCTGGACGATGTAGCCCAGATGGTAATAACGTCCCACGGGGACGGTAAACGACATGGTCAACACGTTGCCGCTGACAAAGGCGGAGACGTCTCTCACGTTGGTCTGAGTCTCATCCCACGGGTTCCAGCGAGTATCGTCTTGCCATGCGTCCTGCGAAACCAGAGTTCCAAAGATCTGGACAGGCGGGGCGCCGGTTACGAGCTGGGGGCAGATATCGCCGCTTTCTTCGCAGGCCTGTTCGGCTTCTTTGAGTGCCATCCATTCGGCCAGTTCGGGGGTTGCAGCCAGGTACTCGTCCGTGAACTCGATGGCCACGCTTACGTTTTCGGTGTCGCTGGAGTTGGGAGCCGGATCTTCGCCGATTTCTTCGGGGCCGATGACCGGGTTCTGGGGAACGTTGTTGTAGCCGTCTTCGGCTGAGCCGCAGCCGATCGCCATGGTCATGATCATGCCCAAAGCCAATACCATTGCCATCAGTGAAAGCCTTTCTCTTTTCATGTTTTCTCTCCTTTCTTTCCTTTTTTGTTGATTTTTCCCAAGCTTACGTTAAAACGCAAGCTAACTTGTTTTCTTTACCCATTAAATATTTATTGATTACAAAGAACACCTCCTTTGTTTCTATTTAAAGATTATATCAACTTAGCATAAGAGTAAATATTTGTCAATAGTTTTTAAAATAAATCTTTATTTTTAGGCTAATTTTAGTTTATAAAATTAAATAATTGGTTGATAATTTAAATAAATTATATTAAACTCAATATATTGGTAATTGACCATTAATAATTATTTTTAATAAATCAGTTGTTTAAATTACCAATTTGCTAATCTAAAATTATGACGGAAAAAATACCACAAATGTCTCAGCCGGAAAAACCTTTAAGTCAAAAAAAAGAGAAATTTTCGTATTGGGCTTTGACAAAAGAAGGAGCTTCTTTTGCAGAAATCAGTAAACGCAAAAAAGCTTTGGCTTATATCAAAGAAAAAGGCTGGGAATCTTTTGAGGATTTTGAAATTCATGGTATAGAAATAGAATCGATTACTAAAGGCTCCAGAGAACGAACAGATGTTTGGGAAGAATATAGTGCAGCCGGATTCTCAACCCCTAAAAGTGTAGAAACCGTTAAAGGCCGGATTGATTTGAGCGGACCAATTTTTGGTGATAAACCTCAAGAATATGATTGGGAAGCTATTTTATATGAAGAAAGTTTAGGTAAATTAAAATATTTTACTTTAGATATAGGGTTAACTGATAAAGAAAGGCATTGGAAAACTAGTGAAAGTGCCAAAGAATTGACAGCTCAATTGGAAAAAAATATTAAAAATGGTGGGCTGAATGTGGATTTTCCTCGGGCTCATTCTTTGGGTCAAGCAGCTTTACGCCGAGCTTTACCTGAAATTTTTAAAGAAATCAAAAAATATATTTGGGAAAAATGTTATCCTCTAGCAGCCGTAGATGAGAATGTTAAAGATTTGGAATTTAAAATAGATACTGAAATTTCTCAGGAAATTGACCAGCTAACTGAAGAAAAAATTATTGAAGGTTTAGAAAACCGTGCATTTGATGAATCAATTTTTTATCAGGGTGAAGGTGCTGATAAATTTTTAGAAATTTTGCGTAGTCAAGAATATAAACTGGCTAATACTGAAATGGATTTGATTAAAGACCATATTGACGAATTAGCCGAAGAAGTGGGTGATAAAATAATTTATGATTTGGGTGCCGGTGATGCAGCCAAAGTAAAGCCTTTATTACAAAAACAATTGGAATCCCAAGATCAAATTGATTATGTGCCGATTGATATTAATCCGGCTTTTGTTTTTGCCGCTGCCGCGGAGATTGATAATCCTCAGGTCAATATTCAGGGTGAAATAATGGATTTTAATCAATCATTAGAGGATAAATTACCTGACGAACCCAAAACATTTACTTTGTTGGGTAATACTTTAGGCAATGGTGATTATAAGTTTCAGAAAAGTTTATTAAAAAATCTTAGTAATTCTATGACTAAAGATGACACATTATTGGTTGGCATAACTTTGAAAAAGGATTTACAAGAAACATTGGCTAATTATGATAATGAGCAGGGCAGGGAGTTTGTCATGACAACGGTGCGTAATCTGGGTTTTCCTGAGGATAAAGTTGAATTGGGAATGGTAGCTGATGAAGCTAATAATCAAATAAAACAAATCATTCATATTAAGGAAGATTTAACAGTCAAAAGAGGTGAGTCAGAAATTGAATATAAAAAAGGTGAAGAGGTGACTATTTTTGTTTCACAAAAGTACGAAGTAGATGAACTAGATAAATTGGCTGACAGCACTGATTTGCAAATAACAAAATCATTTGCAGATAAAGATCAGCAAGTGCAGGTGGTTGTGTTGCAGAAGAAATAAAATTTTATTATGTATAAGACTTATTGGACATATATAGTTAAGTGTAGTGATGATTCTTATTATACTGGTGTTACAAATAATATTGAACGTAGGGAGTGGGAACATAACAACGATAAAGATCCTAGTCATTATACCTATAGCAGACGACCAGTTAAATTAGTCTATTGTGAGGATTTTAATGATGTTAATTATGCTATAGATAGAGAAAAACAGATAAAGGGTTGGTCAAGAAAGAAAAAAGAAGCTTTGATTGAACAAAATTATAAAAATTTAGTTAAGTACTCTAAGAGGAAAAATTAAAATAATTATAAAAAAAGATAAAATTAAAAACCTATTGTCATCCTGAGGCGTCTCGAAGGATTAAACAATAGGTTTTTAATTCGTCATTTAATAAAAAAACAAAAAAATGTCGTACTTCGAGATACCTCAGCATGACATTTTCTTGTTTTCTTATTTTGTGTTTTTCCAGAAAAATTTATGAATCAAGGCCATTGTTTTGGCAATTTCTTTTGATTCAATAATCACTGCCATTAATTCTTCCGGTTTATATGAGATAAAGGCAACTTTGTTGCCGTAAATATTGATCTCAATGGAAAAAGGATATTCGTCTTCGGGAATTAATTTGGTTTTTCTGTATTCTCTGTTATCTCGTTTTTTATAAGCTTTAGCCAGAGGAGAATCAGGGGCAATCACTTTAGCCATGATTTTCTTTTCTGACCTCTGGTTAACATATTGTTTAGTTAAATAATCACTAATCGGTGATTTATAACCTTCACTAACAGCCACAAAAGCCAAAATATCCTCACCTTCTTTGACTGTATCAGCATAAACAGTTTTAATACCTTCTTCGCCTTCGTAAAAACGAATTTTGGGCTTAATAGGGGAAACTTTGCTTAAAGCTTCAAGTTCTGGCATCATTGTGTTCAAAACCTCTTGTTTGCGGGCAATAACTTCTGCCAGTTTAGCCGGTTCAGCCGCCAAAAAATAGCGTTTTTTACCTTTGGGTATAACAGTAATTAGATTTTGCGCAATCAAATCATCCATAATTTCATAAACAGTAGAACGTTTGATACCTGCTTTTTTAGCAATTTTTTGAATTGTAGTTAGGCCTAATTCCAGGGAAGCTAAGTAAACTTTGGCTTCTTTTTCATTTAGACCTAACGTTTGGAGTTGTTCGTTTAGAGTCATATGTATGAGTAAAAGTGGCCAGCTGATTGTCCCCCCGAGGTTCTTGAAGGGTAAATGTATGGTTCGAGAGCCTCACCATGACATTAAAGCCACTTTTCTGTTTATTTTTTGTTATTATATTCGACATTCTCATTATATCATATTTAAACTAAAATGTCAATAAAATCGCCAACATTTGTCGGGATTATTGACATAAATATAAAATGATGTTATGATTTAATATTTAAAACGTACTTTGAAAGAAAGTCCGCCGCTGCATAAGCTACGGCGAGCGAAGGGAGAAAAAAATGAAAAGAAAACTGGTTATGGCTTTTGATCTGTTTGGGCTGCTATTATTCGGGCCTTTAAGTATAGTTATGCTGGGTTTGGCTATTCATACCTTTATTGGTATTTTTCAGCCACCAATAGAACTTACGCATGACAAATTCGCGTTTCCTTTTATCTGGATATGGGTCGCCTTTTCCTGTTTTACTATTGCTTTAAGGTGTTATATCAGGTTTAGAGAAATCAAAGAAAGGAGAGGATGATGGATATTTCAGAAATATTACTTCGTTTTATTAATTATGCCTTTCTAGGCTTTGCAATCGGTTATTGCCTGAAAATTTTATATTTTTCTGTTAAGGAAAGTATAAAAAAGAGAAGGGAGAAAGAAAAATGAAAAAATATTTATGCCTGGCTTTAAATTTGTTTGATTGTTTTAGTGACAATTTTCCTTTGACCATGCTTGGTTTACTTATTGTTTTAACAGGTTTTGCCATGTGTTGGGCTTTTGAGGATTATCAAGGATTTTTGATCGTAGGAGCCTTTTCTGTCGGGCTTTTGATTGGCGATATTTCTAGGCATTGTGGTAGAGATTGAAAATTTGAAAAGGTCGCCTTCGTCCTGAATTTATTGAAGGGCTATGGCGACCGTAGGGAGGAGAAAAATGAAAAGAAAAGACAAACTTGAATTATTTCACAAGCTGCCAAATGTTCATGTGCCTGGTGGTGATGCTAGGGAAGAAGATTTGGAAAAAGTACTTGATTGGCCAGTTGGTGTTTGGGCAATTTCTGATCTGGAGGAAATCAAAGCACGGCAAGAAGTCTTTAAGTATTTGCTGGAAAATCTGGAATCTTTTGATCAGGTTTTTGCTCATTGGGAAAGACATGGTAATTTCACTATTCCGACTAACAATAACAGTTCTTTTCTATCATACCAGCAAAACCTGTCTGCAAAAAATACTGAATTCTGGTGCTGGTTAGAACAAAAATTACTGCCTAATTTACCTCAAAGGGATAAATTGCCTGATCGACTTGAGCGGGCAGTTGAAGTTATTGAGCAGGAAAAAAATGAATACTACCAGGAAGAGGTTGAATTAACAGAGGCCATGATGGATGATCTGACCAGATCAATTGTCATAGAAGGTATTGTCAATATCAATATAACAAAACCTGGACATAGGAATCGTGAATTTAGCTGGGAAGAAAAGCTTTGTTGTGGCGTTAACTTGTACCTGTCTGATCCTGAAAAAGTTTACCAGTCTTATCAGGCTCCTAAATGGACAGGCTGGCTGGGCCGTTACTATGCGCAAAAAGTTAACAAGCGTAAGGAACGCCAGCAACATAAAGGGTCTCGGATTGAATCAATCCCGGCCCCAATTATGCTGGATATTTTAAATCATTTCACTCAGATTTGTCAGGCAAGGCAAGAGTTTTTCAATAACTTTAACTACCTCTGCCTGGAAGTTTACTATGTTTATGACAAAAAAGGTCTGCGGGTCAGAGTCCTGGATTATAGTTATAACGCTTCAGGTTTCACAACTCATAATAAAAGAGATGTTGATCCGCCCGACTTCAGGGGGCTGGAAAATACGGCAATCGAACATAGGATTAGTCTTCATTTGGTTGCATCTCTTAACAAAAATGGTAAAAATGCCAGGTATCGGCAGTTGGAATCCGGTATGCAAAATTATCTTGAGTTAAAAACCATTGACGCAAGAGAAACATCAGCTCATTATCGTACCATGCTTTTTGCTGAAGTGGTTGAAAAATACAGGACTCATCTGGATTTGATTAATAACTGGCGCCAAAAAGTAATGGATTTGTTCAAGGAACTTTACAGTTATTATCAGGTTATCAAGCGAATAAATGATATGTCTCAGAAATACAGTTTACCGCTGGTAATGCCTGAAGTTTCAGACCAAGGTAATCTCCTGGAAATCAGCCGGTTCGCGCCTGTCAGGCTGGGAGAAAAAAGAGAAATTCAGCCGTTCAGCCAGTTTTCAGTTAACGGCAAGATGCTTAACCTGACCGGCCGTAACGGTTCTGGCAAGACAACAATACTTTTGGCGATTCTTGACCTTTGCCTTATGGCGCAGTGTGGGTTACCTGTTTTTGCCGAGTCAGCCAAGTTGTCAATCAAAAGATATTTTCTGTTGAGCTTTTTGGAACGAGTATCTGATGACAGTACCTTTAAAGCCAAATTGCGTAAAGATATGGAAGTTGTAACCAAGATTAAAAAATTGCTGCCACCGCAAAGAGAAAATGTTTTGGCCATTGTTGATGAGCTGGGTTCAGCCACAACTGAGGGTAGTGTAATGTCAGTGGTTAAACCTTTTGCAACTTGGTTAAACCAGGCTGGCGTCAGCGCTGTTCTGTCTACTCAAATCCCCGAACTTAGTTATTATATGGCTGAACAGCTGGGAGTGAAAAACTTCAAGATCACTTCTGGTTTTACCCTGGAAGAAGGAATTGGTGAAGGTGAACCTGATGAAGTAGCCAAAGAAATGGGCTTTTTT
>WJKP01000054.1 GCA_014729025.1 Candidatus Buchananbacteria bacterium | reverse complement strand
ATTTACCAGACCTAACCATTTCAACCGCCTTAGCTCTTAGTTTAGGCAAATTAGTATTTGTTGTATATGCCATATTTAGAAACGTTATTTATTATTGTGATATTTTACCACAAAACGTTTCCAAGCTATTGAACTATTACGCAAGGATTGACAAATTAATAAAAATATGCTATAATTAAATCATAATCAAAAATCAAACTATAAACCTCAAAAAAGGAGGAAGAAAATGAAAAACACAGCCGCCATGAAAAATCGCGAAACTATCGCTCACCTCAGCAATCTGATCGAGGCCATGTTCAACGAGGTGGGCAATCTTCCAATCTCGGATTGCGCCAAGACAGCCGTGGTCATGATCATGATGGGGGATCTGACCAAGTTCAATGGGAACCGGGTCACCTTTGACATCCCAACCACAGCCGAGACGAAAAACCCACAGCAAAAAACCTGCGTCTGCGTCCAACCATAAGTTAACGAACAACAAAAACCGCCCTGAATTAATTTGGGGCGGTTTAAAATTAGACAAAAAAATGACTCGCCAAATGGCGAGTCTGTTAGGAGCTTAAACTGACAAGCTTTTTAAACTGGTTTTGATTGTAATATTCCCAGGATCCAGCTGTAAAGCTTGTTGCCAAGCTGATTTTTGTTTTTCTTGATTACCAAGTAAGCCGTAAACTGAGCCTAACTGATGAAAAAGAGACGCCTTTTCTTGTGAACTCTCTCCATTAGCACTAATTTCCTCACGGATTTCAGTTAAGATAAGTCGTAATTCCTCCGGGCTAATTAGTCCTTCCAACATCTTCCCTCCTTTTTAATCCTAAAAACTTTTCCCAAAAAGATAAAAGTAGTTTAATACAAAATCATTTTTATGTCAAGGAACTAATTAATATCTATATTAGCTAATTTTAATATTCTTAAACTATGCTCTTTAAAAGCCGCCACCTCACCCCAAGTTTGCGCCATAATACTTTGCGGGCCGATCTTTCTATAATTTAAATTGACCAAATCCTTTTCTTGGCCGGCAATTTTATATTCATATTCATCACTTAAACCCATCATATGCCCGACTTCATGCGCAGCAATCAGGGGCTCTATTTGATTTGTCCATTCTCCCCAGCTATTTTGAAAACTATTAGCTTTAACAATTGTCGCATCAGCCAAGTGATTTCGGCTATTAAACTGATCATCAATCACTGAAATACAATGAAATTCCGGATAATCATTGCAAATTTTACCTTTTCCCATTTCAACTAGTTCAAAATCATAATAAACAAAACATTGATCATTTAAAATCGTTGAACCAAAAACACCGTTCCAAACACCAGACATGGCCTTGCGCCAGTCTGTTAAAATTTTCTCTGTTTCTGACTGGCTCAACTGATATTGAAAATCAAAAACAATTTTAACTTTTATTTCATAAAAACAACCATCTTTTTCTGTAATAATTGTTTTAGCATTTAGCTGCTGAGGATAAAAAAATAAAATTCCAAATAAAAAAAGGGTTAAACTTGTTTGCAAAATTATTTTCTTCATATTAAAAATTTGATTCGCAATTAAATTTACCCCCTTTTACTTTATTATAATTATAATATCAAATATTAGTCAAATTTAATTTAATGGCTAAAAATCTTTAAACCCAGCATCAAGATTAAAGCTAAACAAAAAATCACAAAAGTTAAAATAGAATGTTTTAATTTAATTACTTTTTGTAATTCAGGGATTAAATCAGTTGCTGCAATATAAATAAAACCACCGGCTGCCACAGGAATTAAAAAAGCATTTATTCCTTCGATCCAGCTAAGCAATAAATAACCAATTATCACTCCCAAAATTGCCAATAAAGCAGTTAGAAAATTATAAAAAAGAGCTTTTGTTTTACTAATACCGGAATAAATTAAAACCCCAAAATCACCCAATTCCTGAGGAATTTCATGAAAAATAATAGATATAGTAACTGCAACCCCTAACTCGATATTAACCATATAACTGGTTACAATAATCACACCGTCAATAAAATTATGAACACCATCACCAATTAAATTAATATAACCCAAATGTAAAGGATTTTTGCACTCTCTCTCATGACAATGATGCCAGCGCAAGAAGCGTTCAACCAAAAAGAATACACAAAACCCAATTATTACATAAATAAAAACCATTAAAGGTTCTGTGCCTTCTTCAATACTTTCCGGCAATAAATGAAAAAAAGCACCGCCCATTAAGCCGCCGGCAGAAAAACTCACCAAATAAATTAAAATTGATTTTAATAACTTATCTTTTAAGGCTAAAGTTAGCAGGCCAATAAAAGCTAATAAGCTAACTGCAAATGCAGCTATTAAAGCATAAATAAAAGGCGTCATATTTTTTAATCTTTAGTAATTAATAGGGGATACAGAACTATCTTGCTCATTACTTATTATACCTTAAAATGCATGAAAAATCAGCCCTGACCTTGATTTATTTTAAAAAATATGCTAAACTGGTTTTACAGAATTCAAGAAAAGAACAAATCTCTTTTCTTTTTAAATTAAAAAGTTTATAATTATTGATAATCATCAATTTCGCGGGTGTAGTTCAGTGGCTAGAACGTTTCCTTGCCAAGGAAAAGGTCGCCGGTTCGAATCCGGTCACCCGCTCTGATACTGAGTTCGCGAAGACAAGCCTCGGCCTGTCGAGCGCGAGTGACTGGCCGAGGTGGTGGAATTGGTAGACACGAGGGACTTAAAATCCCTTGGAGATAAAACTCTGTGCGGGTTCGAGTCCCGCCCTCGGCACTAATCCACAGGAATGTGTTCTTAAGCTAACACATTTCCCCCTAAAGCAAGAGTGATTTTACTCTTGTTTTTTGGATTTTTAAATGTTTTTAGGGTTCGAACGTCCCGTAGGGTTGTTGACATGCTTATTGGATAATAGTTAAATTATAGTATGTCAAATAAGTTAAATGGAACAATTATGATTGGCGGTTTTGGACCTGATAATATTGGCCGAAAAGTTTTTGATTTAAAAATAACAAATTCTTGGCCAATAATCTCTATTAGTACAAAACAACCTCAATTTTATCATGATTGGAATGGTAAGGTTAATAAAATTGATCCCCCAAATCAACATTTATCTATTCCCCCAGATTTAAATATTCACTTAAGTCCCAATTACCAATTTTTGCATAGAGATTTGGTTGATGATCAAGGAAATTTAACCGTTGATTTCGCATATCTATTTGGATGGTTCAGTAGCCCAATAAGCAATTATCCAGAACCAAAAGGTCAATGGTATCAAGCGGAATTATTTTTTCTTAATCCTGATGAAACTTTTAGTGAAAATACGGGTATATTTGTAGAATTGCTTGTTCATAAAGCTGAAGATGAAATAAATCGAGTATTAAATGAGCCATTTTCTTTTTCTAAAATGCGACTTATATCCAATAATGAGGCTTATGCAATGAGAACATACAAGTTTTCTGAGCTTATAAGAAAAAAAGTTGAGGTAACCCCAAATTTTTATCTTTCTATGAGATACGGATTTTACGAGTGTGATACTGGTCGAACTATTATATTAGTTAAGTCAATTTAACTTTATGACAAAACAGTGCGTTTATTGTTCATCAGGTGAGGGTCTGACTAAAGATCATATCATTTCAAAATGTTTAATACCTGAGGACTTTCCAAAAATTAATCTTAATACAGTTTCAAGTTGCAGCGTTTGTAATAACAGTTTTTCAAAAGACGAAGAATATTTTCGGTCTTTTTTAGTACAAGCATCAACAGAAAATTCTACTCTTGCCAGAGATATGCTCTATTCAAAAATCAGGCGAAGCATAAAACGCAATCCATACTTTGGGAAGATGTTGCTAGAAAATATGGAAGAAGTTTTAGTTGAGACTTCAAGTGGTTTATTAATCCCAAGAACAAAAGTGACAATCCTTAAGGAGCATTGGGATAGACATTTTCATGTTCTAGATAAATTTATCAAAGGGCTTACTTACAATGAATTTAATTATTTAATTGATGACCCAAATTTAGAAATTAGACACCTATACATTAAAAATAAATTGAATGATGATTTTATAAATAATGTATCTAAATGGGTTAATCATATAAATGGAATTCATTACTACGGAGTTATTGAACATCAAGGAAAGGCTTTATGGATACAAGTTTTTTATGATACAGTTGTTTTTGTTTCAATAGTCCATGATAAATTAGTAATTAAAGAAATTGAAGAAAAATTTAAAGAAAGAGCATGATGGTAAGCAGTGGCGTTAAAATTTAATAAATAACTATAGTCTTATGCCTTTGACTCAAAAAGACATTGATGAGCTAAAGGCCGTTCACTATAGGGAAACAGGAGAAGAACTGACCAATGATGAAGCCTGGGAAATGGGCATGTCATTGATGAAGTTCTTCACCACATTGTACAAAGATCAGGGACAGAAAGGTGGAACAGGGAAAACTCCCCCGAAGGGGCCCCTTAGGGGTTGACGAAAAAAAATAATTTCTGTACAATGTTATTGTATCTTAAGGAGTAAGACCTGTTCCCCCTTTCGGGGTTCGAATCTTGTCCCATAGGGTGCACCATTCGTCTAATGACGAAGTTGCGTTCTTTTACTACTACAAAATACAAAAAAACTCTCAAAATTTGAGAGTTTTTTTGTTGGCTTGCTTGTTTTTTCATAATAAAATCGTTAAGATAATAATAACCTAATTAAAAATTATAAAAATTTTAATGATTAACCAAAATGATCACGAACAAAACCGAATGGTTTCACCTCAAGAAAATTCAGAAGAAGCAGCTTTTGAAAAAAGTTTAAGACCTAAAAAATTAACCGATTATATCGGTCAAAATAAAGTCAAGAAAAATCTGGAAATTTTTATGCAAGCTGCTCAAAAAAGAGGAGAACCAATCGAACATGTTATGCTCCATGGCTGTCCTGGATTGGGCAAAACAACTTTAGCTCATATCATTGCCAATGAAATGAGCGGTAATATAAAAGTTACAACTGGTCCGACTATTGAACGAACCGGTGATTTGGCGGCTATTTTAACTAATTTGGAAGATGGCGATATTCTTTTTATTGATGAAATACATCGTTTAAATAAAATAATTGAAGAAGTTCTTTACCCGGCTATGGAAGATTTTGCTTTGGATATTATTATTGGCAAAGGCCCCAGTGCAAAAACTCTCAGATTGGATTTGCCAAAATTCACCTTAATCGGCGCTACTACCCGAATGAGCCTAATTTCCGCTCCTTTGCGTGATCGGTTTGGCGCTACTTTTAAATTGGATTTTTATCATGATCAAGATATTGAAACAATAATTAAACGTAATGCTGAAATTTTAACTACTGCCATTGATTCAGCTGCCAGCTCACAAATTGCTAAACGTGCCAGAAAAACGCCTCGTGTCGCTAATCGCCTTTTAAAAAGAGTACGCGATTTTGCCGAAGTTAAGGCTGACGGCAAAATAACAGAAACTTTAGCCAAACAAGCTTTGAATATGCTGGAAATTGATGAATTGGGTCTTGATGAAATTGACCGTAAAATTTTAACAACTTTAATTACCAAATTTTCCGGCGGTCCTATTGGTTTAAATACTTTGGCAGCGGCCACAAATGAAGAAATGGAAAGCTTAGAAGATGTTTATGAGCCTTTTTTAATTCAGCTGGGATTTTTAAACCGCACTCCCCGTGGCCGAATGGCAACCAAATTAGCGTTCACTCATCTAGGGTTTACTCCAAAAACAAATCAAAATCAAAACAATTTATTATAAAATATTTTTTCCAATTTAAAATATTCTTTTTAATATGATACAATTTTATTAAGCTGCTTAATAATTCAAATTATGGTTATTGAAATATCAATGTCAGTTCTGCTTATAGCCTATGGGGTCCTGGTCTTGGCTTTTTTAATTTTTGCTTTGGTCAACCTTTATCATATTTTAAAATTCGGATTTTTGGGTTTTGAAAGTTTTTTTGTTACTTTTATTTTTATTGCCGGAACTATTTTGGTTTTATTTATTACTTATAAATTGGGGGTTGAAATTGACTGGACCCAAACAATTGCCTTTTAAATTCTTTGACTAATATATGTATATAGAAAAACACATACCTAACCGCCAAAAAGGAGAAAACCTGGTTTTATTTTTAAGACGTCATTGGATTATTATTGTTGGCCATTGGCTTTTTTATATTTTTTTAGCGTTAATACCGCTTGGTTTTTATTTTTTTATTGAATATCAATTTCCCAATCTTTTAACGACTGAATATACTTATGCTTTTTTGCTTTTGCTGGCAAGTATTTATTATCTTTTTATTTTGTTATTTTTTTATTATGCTTTTGTTGATTATCATTTGGATGTTTGGATAGTTACCAATAAAAGAATTATTAATATTGAACAAAAGGGTTTATTTAATCGTTTTATTTCCGAACATGAACTGGAAAAAATTCAGGATGTAACAGCTGAACAAAAAGGTGTTTTAGCAACTTTTTTAAGTTATGGCAATGTCCTGGTACAAACAGCCGGGGAAGTGCCCATGTTTATTTTTAGGCAAGTTGATAATCCTTTTGAAGTCGCCAAGCAAATAAATCATTTATTAAAAGATATCCCTCCGGAAAAAAGAATAGGGTTAAAAACCAAAGAAGCCTTGAACACTAAAATCTAAATATTATAAAAAAAGAAGGGCTAATTGGCTCTTCTTTTTTATTTTAATTTTTTTAATAAATTTTCTTTAATTTTATCCCCGTATAATAATATTTTAAAATCTCCTCAAAATTATAGGCATGATCCGCAGCTAAAACAATGGCTCCATAAGCTGACATGCCAACACCATGTCCGTATAAAGTTGTCTTGTCATAACCAGCCGGCTCTTGCACCCCCCTACACCAGGCAATATCACCTCCCCAAACCTCTGACCAACTTCTAGTGCGGCCGTCAGAATGAGAAAAATAAGGTGTAATTGCTATTTTATTGTTATAGGTAACCACTTGGCCTTTAGTTGCTTCAACTGCCTGAGATACTTTGGGTAGGCGAGTCTGAGAACCATAACCTTTATAAACCTGATCATAGCGGGCATCTATAGTAAAATACTCATCAGCATGCTTGGTGCCACGATTATAATGATGCATAGCATAAGTACGGGCCGCAGTAATTAAAGCTTTTTGATATTCCAAGGGTGAACTGTTGCTGGATTCTGCCAAGCCCTTTAAATATGTTTCCAAAGGTAATTCATTAATTACCCATAAACGGCCTGTGGCTGAGGAATATCTTATTTCCAAATCACCCAAATATTTATTGTCATTTAAGCTGGGGTTCCAGCCCGGCCTGTTTTCATAAGAAATTATTTCAAAAACATTATTTTGAGTATTGGCTTTTAAACTCAAATATGACCCTGTTGAGCCTGATTGACTGCCAGTAAAACTATAAACTTTAGAACTAAAATTAAACTTAAAATTAATCTGATTATTAGAACTGATCTTGGCTAAAAGTCTATTATTTTTATCTTTAATTGCAAATCCCGAACTTGCTTTAATAATAATCGGCTCGGTTGTATGAAATAAGCCGACTCTAATTAAAGGACCATTTGAATCATCAGTAACAGGCGTAACAGGTGCCGGACTAATATTAGAATCAGAATTATCAGGAGCTGAATTATTATTGGGATTAGTTCCTATTGGTTCAGGATCATTATAAATATTATCACTTAAATCAATACCGATTGTCAGACACTTATCAACCAGGTCCTGGGTAATCGTAGTAGAAATTCTAAATTTTTTAACACTTAATTCCAAACACGTTCTACCTAGTTGCATTTTTTCATCAACTTCCAGTTTTGGTAATGGTTTTGGGCTTGGTGCAGGCTTTGGCTTGGTTTTAGGCTTAACTATTGTTTTATTTTTTTTAGGCGACTCAACTTTTTTATTCTTAGGAAATTCACCAGCATCGTTCCAAACATGCATGGTTATCTCAAATTCACTCCCAGCTAAAATTTTACCAGTACCATAATTAACCAACACAAATTTTTCAGTATATACGCCGGCCTCTTTAGGTGCTTCCAAGGCAAACTTATAATAAGCCAACCAGCCTGGTTTTGCTTGAACATCTTTTAACCAAGCCGGAGTACCAGGATCACGCCAAAATGTATGGCGCACAAAAGTCTCACGATTATAAGGTGGAGCAATTTTTAAATCAACACTATTTGCGCCTGTTCTTGGCCAGGTATAATTAGTTTTATTTTTAAAACCAACTTCAAAAGTAAACCCTTGCCCCTTAATAATATTAATCTCGCGATGAGACTGAATTAATTTTAAAGCCTCGCCTTCAGCTGCTTGGGCTTGATTGATTTGAAAAGGGTTAAGCAAAGAAAACGCTCGCTCACTAAAAGGCGATCTGATCGACTGATCCAAATGAGCTAAAATTTGCGCTACAATAAAAATAACTAAAAAAGCCATGATAATACTTATAAAAAAGTCTAGTTGTGACTTTTTTCTTATCACAGCCTGGTTTTTACGTTGGTTATATTTCCAACCAAAACTTGTTGGATTACAAATTTTCATATGATTTTGTTTTTTTATTTTTATTTTTGAGAAAAAGCTATTTTAACTTTTTCTATACTAATTATAGCATTTTTGACAAGCAAAGTCAACAAAAAATACAGTTTTGTATAAAAATTTTATTCATCAAATTAGCGCCAAGATTAGGCAAAAAAATAATAATAACATTTTTCTAATTAATAAAAATTTCAGACAATTTTCATTTATTAAACTTGTAAAATTTGTTATCATAAAATCATTAAAAATAGAGTTTATAGTCAATTGGTAAAGAAGCTGGTTTTAGTAAATGGTTTATAAAAATTAGTTTAAAAAACACTAACATCTAGCTTCCACAAACCTAACCAGCCTCCTTACCCAATAACCATTAACCAATTAAAATCCGTGTCTCTAACGCAAAAAGTTGCTCAAAATACGATCATTCAGCTGGGCGGTAAAATCCTGTCTATCTTTATTGGCGTGATTACTATTTCAATCATGGCCCGTTATTTGGGTAAAATCGGTTTTGGTCAATACTCAACTATTATGGCTTATTTGCAATTTTTCGGCATTTTGGTTGATCTGGGCCTGGCTCTAACAGTTGTCCGTTTAATTGCTGATCCCAAATATGAACAAACAAAAATTTTTAATAATGTTTTTACTTTAAGATTCTTTTCCGCAATTATTTTCCTGGGGCTGGCTCCTTTGGTTATTATTTTTTTCCCTTATGATAACCTGGTCAAATTAGGCGTAGCAGTCACTACTTTATCATTCTTTTTTCTTTCTTTAACACAAATACTAATCGGTCTTTTCCAAAAAGAACTGCGCATGGACAAAGTAACCATAAGTGAAAATGCCGGCCGGATAATCCTATTGCTCTTAGTTATTGCCTTTGCTTATTTGGATAAAGGCCTGCTTTGGATTATGGCTGCAGTAGTTTTCGGCAGTTTAACTACCTTTTTATTTAATTATTTTTTTGCTTTAAGATTTGTCAAAATAAAATTTGCTTTTGACTGGTCGATTTGGCGTAAAATAATCAAATTGACCTGGCCAATTGCCATTTCCATTGCATTTAATTTAGTTTATTTTAAAGCTGATACTTTAATTTTATCTCTAGTCCGCTCCCAGGCTGAAGTCGGTATTTATGGCGCGCCTTATCGTGTCTTGGAAATAATGACTAATTTTGTTTACATGTTCATGGGGATTATTTTCCCGATTTTGACTTTGTACTGGGCTGAAAAAAACTGGGAAAAATTCAAAGACATTTTTCAAAAAACTTTTGATTTTCTGGTTATAATGGCTGTGCCCATGATTTTTGGCACTTTGTTTGTGGCTAAAGATTTAATGCTTTTAATTGCCGGACCTGAATTTGCTGAATCAGGGTTGGTTTTAAAAATAATTATTTTTGCAACAGCTATAATTTTTATTAATTCTTTATTTGGCTATTCAATTGTAGTAATTAATAAACAAAAACAAATGGTTTTGGCTTATATCTTTGTAGCTATTGTTTCGCTGGTCGGTTATTTGATCTTTATTCCCAAATACGGTTATCTTGGCGCTGCCGGTTTTACGATCATAGCTGAAGCCTTGATTTTTTTATTTAATTTTATTGTTACAACCCAAACAACCAAATATATGCCAAAACTTAAAATATTTAGTAAAGTTATTGCTGCCTCTTTGGTTATGTCTTTGGTTTTATACCTATTACAGGGTCAACATGTCATTTTATTAATAATCTTAGCCAGTATTGTTTATTTGCTAGCTTT
>WJKP01000053.1 GCA_014729025.1 Candidatus Buchananbacteria bacterium | reverse complement strand
GTAAATTATATTTATATGAGAGTTTAAAAAAATATTTTTTTTTTAATAATTGATTTAATTATTTTTCCAATTTCGGAATTAGAAAATTCATCAATAATTATTATATTTAAATTTTTATGTTTATTTTTTAGAGTTTTTTTAAGTTTTTTTATAAGGCTTGTTTTACCTACTCCATCTGTCCCCTCTATGGATATCCAATAAAAATTTTTTAAACAATTTTTCATTTTATTTTTTTACAAATTTTAAATGTTTTGATTATAGCTTGTTTGGCTTCTTTTGATATTTTATAATTATTTAAGTCTTGTATTTTTATCCAGGCATAATTTTGATGTTCATTTTTGTTCAATTTTATTTTATTTAGATTTTTTATTTTTACGAAATAGTTAATTTGGGTTGTATCGTAAATTTTTTTTCCCTTGTCTATTATATAATCAAAAATAGATATGGGTATTATCGGTTCTATTTTTAAATTCGTTTCTTCTTTTATCTCTCTTTTTAATGTTTGTATTGAATTTTCAAGTGGTTCTTTTTTTCCACTTGGTAGTTCCCATAAATTTGGGTAAATTTTTTCATTTTTATTTCTTTGTAAAATTAAGATTTTATTTTTATATAAAATAATTCCAGCTAAAACAATTTTTTGGATTATTTTTTTCATAATAAATCTTGATAATTATTAATAACTTTTTTGAGCCCGGTCATATAAGCTTTAAAAATTAATTTATCCTTTGGCGATGTCCAGACCGGTAATTTAATTGCATTTTTATAAAATTTCAATGCATTTGGAAATTGATTTTTTTTATAGGAAAATTTATATTTTTTATAAATAGGAAATAAGTTTTCTGGTTTTTGAAATAAAGTTAGAAGATTTAAGGGTTTTGTTGAGCTAGGATTATCAAATTCTTTTAGTCCTTCTGCATGTAAGGCTTTAAAAAATATGTCAAGATTTAAATTATTAAGTTCATTAGATTTATATTGAGCAGTTAATGCATACCAAGCGGGTTTTTCTTTATTAGTTATTTGTGGAGGGGTGATTCCTGGTAATTTATTAAATGTTTTTATCATTTTTTGTGCATAATCATTTTTGATGTTTAAAATAGAATCTAATTTTTTGAATATTTCACTAGCAATAGCAACTGCTAGTGGATGAGCTCGATATTTTAACCCCATCCCAGTAATTGCATAATTATAATAAGGATGATTTTGGGGAATTTCTTGTTTGCATCTTTTATTATAATGACCTAAAAGAAGTGCTCTATAATAATATTGTTTATTATTGGTTGCCATTATTCCGCCTTCTCCACCCGTAACAATTTTAGCGCCTTGCAAGCTCCATGCTGCCAAATCACCAAATGAGCCAACAAGTTTGTTTTTAAATTGAGCTCCATGTGCATGAGAACAATCCTCTAATAATAAAATTTTATTTTTTTTGCAAATTTTAGTAATTTTATCCATTTGGCATGGAATGCCCCACATGTGAGTTATTATTATGGCTTTTGTTTTTTTAGTAATTAATTTTTTTATTTCTTGAGGAGATATATTGCCATTTTGATCACAATCACATAAAACAGGAATCGCCCCGGTAAATAATAAAGGAGTTACCGTTGCAAAGAATGTATAAGCGGGACAAATTACTTCGTCACCTGGTTTTAAATTAGCAGCTACAAACATACTATGGATTGCTAATGTTCCAGAGCTGCATAATAATGAATATTTTATTTTATGATATTTTGAATAATCATTTTCAAATTTTTCAAAAATTCCACTTCTATCATAAATAGAAATATTAGTATGTAATTGCTTGATTACCCTTTTTTCAATAGATTGATTAATTTGTGGCCATGTAAAATGTGTTTTTTTAGTTGTTATTGTTTTTTTCGCACCAAATATGGCAAGTTTTGATTTTTTTTGCATTTTTAAATAAATTTTTTAGGATTAGTATATTTTTTTGTTTGATTTGATTCATAGGCAGCTTCAATGAAAGCCAAATGTTTAAAATGAAAATTAGGATTTGAAATATTTTTCTTTTTACCACTAATAACTTTAACAAAATATTCTAATTGATCTTGAGCGGCAGATGGCCAGGCATAATCACGTTTTAAAGATTCATGAAGCTCTCCATTTGATTTATATAATTCAATTTTACCTCTTTCTAATTTTATTATGCCTCTGGTACCATAAACATGAAAATATTCCTGTTTGGGAGGGATAACTCTTGAAATAAGCATTGATCCCCATAATTCTTTATTATCATATTTAAATAAGACTTGAGCCGTATCTTCAGCATTATAAAAAATATTTTCTTTAGCAGAAGATGAAAATTCGGCAAAAATTTTATTAGGCATATCAAAATACCACATTAATAAGTCAGTTACATGATATCCCATATCAAGCAAGCAGCCACCACCGGCTAGTTCTTTTTTCCCCCTCCAGCCAGAATAAGGATCTTCAGTATAAAAAGTATATTTAATATCAATATAAAAAGGATGCCCAATTTTATCAATAAATTGTGTAAATGTTGAATAAATAGGATTAAATCGTCTTTGTAATGTAGTTCCAATAATCAGTTTTTTCTTTTTAGCTATGTTAGCTAGTTTTTTAGCCTCCTTTAAAGATATTGCAAATGGTTTTTCTTTTAGTACGTGAATATTTTTATCCAGAGCTTTTTTAGTTAGTTCATAATGAATAAAGTGTGGGGCAGTTATAATTACAAAGTCAAGCTTATTATTTTTTAAAAGCTGTTCCATTGAATTATATCCTTTTATCTTTTTATATTCTTTTAAGAAATCATTTAATCTTTTTTTATCTTTTTCAACTACTGCGACTAAATTAATATCATCAGATTGTAAACAGGCAGGGATGTGATCTTCTAATGCTTGATGTCCTAAGCCAATAATAGCTGTTTGATATTTTTTTGTAAAATTAGTCATAAATTTTATTTATTTTACATTTATATTTAATTATTAATATTTTATCATATTTTTTATATTGATAAAATAAATATTGGAAAAGATAGGTAATATTTAAAAAGATCACTTGTTTAAAATTTAAAATTAATTTTTTTATATTATTTATTTTATCAAAATTGTTATTACAAAATATGTATTTTAGTGAATAAAATTAAAAAACAAGGAATAAATCCTTGTTTTTTAATTCCTGCAAGAGTGAAGAGAATCAAAACAGAATAGAGTTTTGGATTTGATTATTGGTATGCTTGGCTTTTTTCTTTATGCCGGTATTTTGAATTGGTTATTT
>WJKP01000052.1 GCA_014729025.1 Candidatus Buchananbacteria bacterium | reverse complement strand
GCTTGTGATGATAATTGCCCTTGCCATCTTTTTTCCCTCCTTGTTTTTGATATTGTCAATAAATTACACTCTACTTTTCAAGTTTTGACAGGAGAGAAATAGGATAAGCATTGCCATTTCTCTCCTGAGAAAAACCCTACTTGTTTATCAGTATATTTATGATTTTTTTAAGGTACTTTTGGAGATACCTTCAAATACGATAAACAAGCTTAAATTGTAATTATTTTAATTAGGCTGCCCACCAGCGGCAGGACTCGCCTTAATTAATATTGTCAAATTATACTTCCAAGCCTTCTAAGGCCTCGGCAATGCTGCTACTTTGTTTTTCAGTGCCTTTTTTATATTTATTCCATTCATCTTCATCCCAAATTTCTAAACGATTATATAAACCGGCAATAATTGTTTTCTTTTTCATTTGACCGTATTTTCGCAGATATTCAGGCAAAACAATTCTACCCTGTTTGTCCAATTGCACATCCATAGCACCGGCTAGCATTAATCTGGCAAAAGCTCTGGTATTAGCCTTACTGATCGGTAAAGCAGCTAATTTTGAAGCTAATTTTTCCCATTCTTCTTTAGTATATAAGAACAAACAATTATCAAGCCCTTTGGTTACCACAGCTCCCTTGGCTAATTTATTACGAAACTTAGCAGGTACTGCCAATCTGCCTTTTTGATCCAAATTATGTTGATATTCACCTATAAACATAGTTTTAAAATTATAGTTAAATTTGTAGTTCAAGCGCGAGTTATCCACAATCCCTCTTGGTTTTCCCCACTTTTATCCACAAATCTACTTTATACTACCATTATACCCCACCCAATAAAACAAGTCAACCACTATATCCACAAGTCAAATTTAGCTAAAAATAAATAAAAAAACCGAATTGTGTATAACTCAAATCAATAAAATTAAAATGCTGTTCATTCCCCACTTTAAAATTTTTCCCACAAAAAAACCGCCTCAATTATTATTTGAAACGATTCGTTTTTACGTTATATTTACTAACTTTTTAAAATTAATCTGTATTTTGCCCGGCAATTGGCAATTTATCCAAATAATGCTGAGCTAAACAAATCTGCATTTTTGTTTGAATTTTCTGACCTTGTAAACTTGCTAAGGCTAGAGCGGCACATCGATGCATACCTTCAACAATAATAATTTTATCACCTAAAATAACACCGCTAATAATAGTATTTTTAGGAAAATTATCCATAAACTGAATTATGCCATGATGAGCCTGAATCTCAGGATGCTCGGCTAATTTAGCAAAAGAAGGATTATCCTCACCTTGATAAAATCGCTTAACCCAAGAAGTAAAAGAACCACCGCATAATTGAGGGACTGTTTTAATCGGCTCTATTATTTCATAAAGCTGCCAATCAAGCCTGTCAAGCTTAAAACGTTTAACATAAGTCATGCGCCATTCCTGCCAAGAATTAAAACCTCTTTTTTGCCAAAGAGATATCCAATGCGAGCCAGGATAATCTTCGTTTTGACGCATAATTTCAAAAACATCATCCCAAGCCAAATGTTTTATCAATTTAAAATCTTTACTTATATCCATATTTATCCTACTAAATATTATTTATTAGCCATTGTAATATTGGGCTCTTTATTATAAAAAGGCTTAATATATTGTAAGGGCTCTGCTTTGGTTAATTTTTCTAAACCCAATTTAATTGCCTGATTATTGGTTAATCTTTTTTGCTTCATTTCAATACCTGCTACTGGTATTTTTAAACTATAAGCCAAAGCATTGGCTACTGCTACGGCAATACGCAAAGAAGTAAAGGGGCCAGGGCCAGTTACAGTAATAATACCTTTTAATTGTTCGGGTTTCATTTTGTTTTTTTTCAAAAGCTTACTGATCAAATTTAATAAATTTTCAGAAACCTTATGATCCCCAACCAAATCAATTTTATCAAAAATTTTATTGTCTTTAATTAAAAAAACATCCAAACGATCAGCTTTAGATGTATTAATAAATAAAATCATAATTAATTATTCTCCTCATTAGTAACTTCTGACAAAGTATTCATTACTTCATCAATCATAACTATTTTTTCAGAATCCAAAATTGAATATAAAAACCGGTCAGCCACACTGCGCCGATAATCAAACTCTTCCTTATCCAAAATGGTATAATTTATTTCACGTCTAAAATTTTTTTCAAAATTTTTCAAAATACGTTCAACTGATTTCTTTTTGAAACGACCAACAACCAAAATATCAATCGGAGCATCTTTGTCTCCAACAAAAAATCCGGTTAATGCCAAATAATAAAGCTTACCGGCTTTTTTCAATGAATTGGCAAATTTCTTATTCAATAAAAACTGTGACTTTTGAATAATTGATTTTAATTCCGGATATAAAATAAATTTCACATTTGACTGATAAAATTTTTGTCTAGATTTTTGAGCATTATCATCTTCATCTGTTACAACCCTTATAATTTCCATTGTCTCTAAATTCTGCAACTCGCGTCTAACTGCATTGATTTGAGAATTTAATACACGGGTCAGCTCCCTTACATAATATTTATCTTCAGGATTATTCAAAAAAAGCTGCAATAATTTAACTCTTGTTTGTGAACCAAATAATTGTTCAAGCATATTTTAATTATAAATTAATAATTATCCCCGAACCTCTTTTAAAATTTATATATATTTAGTATAATATACTTATAAAAAATTAGTCAATAATCAAGCCTAGCATGGCTAATTTAGAAACATTATTTTCTCATATTTTCATTCACTATTACTCCAATAAATCTTCTTCAACTTGCAAGCTTTTTATAAGCGAACCGAACAAAAATCAAGAGGATAAAATGGGGCGTCTTTTTGGTATCTTAGAAATAAACACCCCCAGCAGAGAAAACGCTTCAATTATTACCCAGTTAATTAATTATTTGGAAGATGCTTATTACAGTAAAGCGGAAAAAGACAAAATCGACATAGAAACAGCTTTTGAACAAAGCCTAGAAGAAGCCAATCAAAAATTCCAACAAATACTCCAGGAAAAACAATTTTATCTGGTTGGTAATCTTAATGAATTTACCATTAAGGAAAAAATTAATCTGGTTGTTGGCGTAATAAAAAATAAACAAGTTAATCTTTCTTATCTTAATAATATCGGCGTCTTTTTAGTTCATAAAACAAAACAAGATCATAAACTAGTTGATATAAAAAAATTCAGTAAAGAGGAAAAGAAAAAAGAAGCAACAGACGAAAAAACAAGTAAAATATTTGATAATATTTTAAAAGGCGAAGTAAATCCTGATGATTTTTTATTTTTAGCTAATTCCAGCTTTTTAAATTATGTTTCATTGGAAAGAATTCAAAAAACCATAACTTCTCTCCCACCTCATAAATCAGCTGAATATTTTAAAAATTCATTACTCCAACATGAGGGGAATAATTTTGCAGCAATTATTATCAAAAATTCAAGATTACAAGTCAACGAACCTAATGATTCACCACCACTTACTTCCATCACTGAATTGAATTATACGGAAACTTCAACGGAAAAATTATTAGCCCCATCAATTTGGGCCGGGATCAAAACAGTATCAATAATAGCCGTAAATTTTATAAAAAAGGGAAAAAATTCAAAATTACTGGAAACTACTGCCCAGAAAATAAAAAATGATAAAAAATCTAAAAAAATCACCCAAACTCCTAAAACCGAGGAAGAGACACTAACAGAAGCAGAAAAAATAGAAAAATTAAATAAATCATCAGAACCGGCTCAAGTATCATCAAAATCAAATTTCATTGCTCAATTAAAATTACTAAAGACAATTAAAAGCTTAGCTAAAAAAATATTTATTAAAATTAAAAATTTATTTCATAATCTAGCTTCACGAAGCCCTCAATTAGCTAAAAAATTACATAATTTAAAAAAATATTTACGGTTAAAATTGGCTTATTTAGGCAATTACTTTAAAAAAATACCGAATTTAAGTAAAATTCTTTTAATTATCGCTTTTTTATTGATTATTTTATTTGTTTACAGCACCAGTTATTTTAAACATAAACAAACCCAAGAAGTTTATTCCCAAGAATTTCAAAATAATGTTAGCCAAATAGAAGAAAAAATTAATCAAGCTGAATCAAATATTATTTTTGGTGACGAAGAAAAAGCTAATAATGAGATAAAACAAGCGCAGGAATTATTAGCCGAGCTTAATGTAGAATCAACCAAGCAAAAAGAAAAAATGCAATCTTTAAATCAATCAATTGAAAGCATTATTGCCAAATTAAGACATATTACTAATATCAATGACCCGATCATTATTTCAGATTTAAGCAGTCAGCAAGAAAATAATATCAATATCAATAATATTATTTATAATGACAATCTTATTTTTGCTTTTGATTCAATCAATAATAACAGTTATGTAATCAATCTTGATAATCGTGAAGTTAATAAAATTTATTCCAATTTATCTGATATTGGTAAAATAGTAAAAGCTAAACAAATAGAAGACAGGATCTTAATCTATCATGATCAGCCTGGTTTTATTGAATTTAAAAATAACAAATTCATACCGCTCAATGTCGCTCTTAAGACAAATGCTAAAATAACGGCTTTTGCTGATTACTATAATCGTTTATATACTGTTGATATTAATAATAATCAAATTTATCGCCAACCCAAAGCTGATAGTGGCTATGCGCAAGGTACAGCCTGGCTAAATGAAACTATAGATTTAAAAAGTATTAATTCAATCGGTATTGATACCAATATTTGGGCTTTAACAAGTGATGGGCAGATTTTAAAATTAAACAAGGGCAGAAAACAAAATTTTAATATTAAAGGCTTAGAACCAAGACTGAAAAAGACTAAACAATTATTTACCGGGGATGAAACAAATTATCTTTATATCATGGAGCCGATAAATAAAAGGCTTGTAGTTTTGGATAAAGAAGGCACTTTAATCACTCAATATTTCAGTCCTCAATTTGATAATTTAAAAGGTTTTACTATCTCGGAAAGCGAGAAAAAGATTTTTATCATAAACGATAATAAAATTTTATTTTTTAATCTTAATCATATTTAATATATAAAAAAAGCCGCCCTTTTAAAAGGGCGGCTTTTTTGTTTTGAAACTTTATTTTAAATTAACTGTCGCACCGGCTTCTTCCAATTTGCTTTTGATTTCTTCAGCTTCTTCCTTTTTTACGCCTTGCTTAACCATACCAGGAGCACCATCAACCAAATCTTTAGCTTCTTTTAAACCTAGGCCTGAAACTTCCTTAACTACTTTAATAACGCCGATTTTATTATCACCAGCTGCAGCTAATTCAATGTCAAATTCTGATTTTTCTTCAGCTACGGCTTCACCTGCACCCGGAGCGCCAGTTGCAGCAACAGCGACTGGAGCAGCTGCTGAAACACCAAATTTATCTTCTAAAATTTCAACTAATTCGGCTAAATCTAAAACTGACATTTTTTCAATTTCTTCAACTAAAGATTTAAATTTCGCAGGAACTTCTACGTCTTTTTTATCTTCCTTGTCCGCCGGAGCTTCAGCAGAGGCGGATTTTTTTTCTTCAGCTTTTGGCTGAGTTTCTGCTTGAGAAGCTTCTTTTTTAGCTTCTTCAACTTTTGTATCTTTTTCTTCTGCCATATTTTTTGTTTATTAATTAATTAGTTTATTTTTATATTAATAATTAAGCTTTTTGCTCTTTAATAGCATTTAAAACCCTGACTAAACCTTTAAGGTTACCGGCTAAAACATTAACAAAACCTGAAATCGGTGAATTCAAACTACCAACTAACTTTGATAATAATTCGGCTTTTGAAGGAATCTTGGCTAAAGCCTCGACTTTAGATAAATCAATATATTTATCTTCCATAATACCGCCTAATAATTTAAGACTTTCATGGTCTTTGGCAAAATTAGCAGCTATTTTAGCTGGTGTAACTTCGTCTTCAAAACCAATCACCAAGGCGACATTACCATCCATTGATTTAACATCAACATCTTGAATCCCGGCTTTATCCAAGGCCTGTTGAATTAAAGTTTTTTTGGCAACAATGTATTCAGCATTTTGTTCTTTACATAATTCTCTTATTTCCTGGGCTTCAGCAACAGTCAAACCTTTATAATCAGTAAATACCAAACTCTTATATTCAGAAAATTTATCAACTAAATCCTGAATGATTTGTTTTTTTTCTTGTTTAGTTTTTGGCATATATGTATAAGTTAGATTAACCACGAAAATTTTTCTCACAAAATACACGAAATTTCGTGTTATTTAATGATAATAATTTAGTGGTTTAAATATTCGTTAAAAATAAAAAACTGCGGGATTCCGCAGACAACATTATAAGCTAAAGCCAAAAGCTATAAGCTAATTATTTTCCTAAATAGGCTTTACGTCCTTCATTCTTCAGGACTACCTATTGTCTGCGGTTAT
>WJKP01000051.1 GCA_014729025.1 Candidatus Buchananbacteria bacterium | reverse complement strand
TCATAATCCATTAAGGGTATTTAAAACTACTATCGAATGGCTTAATTTTTACAATTTTGAAAGAATTCATTTGTCTATTAATGGTCTTACTCCTCATGAAAAATTAATTCAAAGTGTTACCCTTGACTGTTAACTATACATAATATTGACAAAATTATTAAAATTTGTTAAGGTTATAATATAAAATTTTAATATAAATATATGTATAAAAAATTCCCAATTTTATCAATAATATTTATTTTTTTAATAACACCTTTAATAGCCGGTGCTAATTCTTCTAATACCTCTGCAAATCTTATAAAAACTCCAACAAGTTCTTCTATTTATTATCAAAAAAATGGGGAACGTTATTCGATTCCAAATGAAATAATATTTTTTTCATGGTTTGCAAATTTTGATAATGTTCAAATTATTTCCGAAAAAAAACTAAATAAAATACCGCTAGTTGGAATTTTAACAATTAGACCCGCCTCAAAATTAATTAAATTTAAATCAAATAATAAAATATACTTTGCAGAAGAAAATCCGCAGGGATTAACTCCAATACAACCAAGTGTTTTAAGATGGATAGTCAATGAAAAAACCGCACTTCAGATTGCAGGAATAGATTGGAATAACCAAATATTAGAACTACCTGACGCACTTTATTCTTCTTATGAATTTGCTGATTCCATAAATTTAAACGATATCGCAGAAATTAATTATGATTCATGTAAAAGTACTAGTAGTGCTGCTTATACCTGTGTTAAAAGTTTTAATAACTTAAGTATAAATAATACAAATAATACTCTAATAACAGATTTTAATTTGAATGATTATCCTATAAATAAAATTGAATATGCGCATTTAAAAATTTTTGCTGATTTAAATTATCCTTCCTGTCATTGCCCTGACCCAGCTACAACACTTAAGTTTAAAATTAACCTAAATAATAAAATATTATCTGAAGAAGTAAAAACAAATCAGACACGTGATGGTTTTTATCCTTACGAAGGCAGCCTTATTTTGGATGAACAAATTTTACCCATAATTAAAAATTTAAATAAAAATTTAGCATATTTTAAATTAAACTGGCAAACCGAAAGTTATGGTCCTAAATATAATTGCTGTGACAATGTCAATCCCGCTATTTGGGAAAATTTTCAGAAAGCAGAATTAACTACAAAATTTGAATTTTAAAAAATATTAATTAAAAAGTTTTTCTTAAACCCGCTGTTCATTAACAGCGGGTTTATTTGTCAAAAAACATAAAAATTGCTAAATTTAGATATATGGCAAATCTTACTCCAATGTTAAAACAATATAGAGAAATCAAGAATCAACACAAAGATTCCATCCTGTTTTTTAGATTAGGTGATTTTTATGAGATGTTTGGCCAAGATGCAATCAAAGCTGCGAAAATTCTTAATATAACATTAACTGCCAGAAACAAAGGTACAGCCAATGAAACACCAATGTGCGGCATACCGTATCATGCAGCTGAAAGTTATATTGCCAAATTAACAAAGGCAGGTGAAAAAGTCGCTATTTGTGAACAAGTCACTGCGCCTGACGGACAAGGCATTGTTAAAAGGGAAGTGATTCGCATTATTACACCAGGCACGACATTAGATACTAATCTTTTGAATAATAATCAAAATAATTTTTTAGTCTCAATTGCTTATAAAGATAATCAATGGGGACTGGGCTTTGTTGATTTAACGACCGGTGAATATCGTTTAGCCGAATTAAATAAGCTTGATGATTTATTAAACGAATTGAACAGAATTGCCCCTTCGGAAATTATTATTACGCCTGATTTAAATGAAAACTTGCAATTAAGAACCAAGCTAGAACAAATTGCCAATTTAAATGTTTTTTACCCCTCTTTATTTCAAACCGCGACAGAAACAATTAAAAATCATTTTAAAATCAAAAGCCTGCAAAGTTTTGGTGTCCAGGAATATGATACCGGCATTGAAGCAGCTGGTAATCTTTTAAATTATTTAAAAGATACGCAAAAAACCACCTTGGAACATATTAATAGACTCAGCTTATACAATATTTCGGATTGCATGATTCTAGATGAATCAACTATTCGTAATTTGGAAATTTTATACACTTATCAGTTTTTTGAAGAAAAAGGTTCTTTGCTTAGTATTATTGATCAAACACAAACCGGTATGGGCGGACGATTATTACGCAATTGGCTTTTACATCCTTTAATTAATCTGGATAAGATTCAGCAGCGTTTAGATACTGTTGAAGAATTTTATAATAATTTTGATTTACGTGAAAATTTCAAAAAAGAACTTAAAAACATTGCTGATATTGAAAGATTAATCGGTCGCTTGGGTTGTAACCGAGCCAATGCTCGTGATTTATTAAATTTAAAAAATAGTTTACAGGTTCTGCCGCAAATAAAAAAAATTTTAAAACCTTGCCAAGCCAAATTATTCAAACAAGCATCGAAAGATTTAAATGAACATCAAAATTTGGTTAAATTAATTGATCAGGCAATTTATGATGATCCACCGTTATTAATTACTGACGGAGGTATAATAGCTGACGGTTATAATCAAGAACTTGATGAACTGCGTAAAATTTCGACTTCCGGTAAGGATTGGCTCAAAGAATTACAGCAAAAAGAAATTGAACGAACCGGTATTTCATCGCTTAAAGTTAAATTTAATAAAATTTTTGGATATTATATTGAAGTTTCCAATACCAATTTAAGTCAAGTGCCTGAAGATTATACCCGTAAACAAACCCTAGTTAATGCCGAACGTTTTGTTACGCCTGAACTAAAAGAATATGAAACAAAAGTTTTGGGTGCTGAGGAAAAAATCAAAGAATTGGAACAAAAATTATTCTGGGAAATCCGTGATCAAGTTGCTAAAGAATTTGAAACGATTCAGCAGACAGCCAAAATTATCGCTCAAATTGATGCCTTATTGTCATTTGCCAATATAGCTTTAGTAAATAATTATAATAAACCGCAAATAAATAATGGGGAAGTGATTGAAATTAAAAACGGCCGGCATCCGGTCATTGAACAATTACAATCCGAGGAATCTTATGTGCCTAATGACGGTTTGTTTAATCAAATTGATCATCAGTTGATTTTGCTGACCGGTCCCAATATGAGCGGTAAATCAAGTTATTTACGCCAAACTGCTTTAATTGTTTTATTAGCGCAAATCGGCTCCTTTGTCCCGGCGCAAAAAGCAACAATTGGTTTAACTGACAGGATCTTTACTCGGGTTGGCGCTTCTGATAATCTTATCCGCGGCCAATCAACTTTTATGGTTGAGATGCAAGAAGCTGCCAATATTTTAAATAATGCTACTGATAAAAGTTTGATTATTTTAGACGAATTAGGCAGGGGCACTTCTACTTTTGACGGTGTTTCCATTGCCTGGGCTATTGTAGAATACATTTATAAAAATATCAAAGCCAAAACTTTATTTGCCACGCATTATCATGAATTAATTGATATGGTGCAAAAACTGGATAAAGCCCAGAATTATGCGGTCAGTGTCAAAGAAACTGAAACCGGCGTAATTTTTTTACGCAAAATCATTCCAGGTGGTATTGATAAATCTTATGGTATAGAAGTAGCTAAGCTAGCCGGCTTACCCAAACCATTAACCGATCGTGCCTATCAAATTCTTGAAGAACTAGAAAATGAATTACATATATCAAACGGCAATGGCAAAAAATCCACCGAATCTGTCAGCCTGAGGCCATTCGAAGACAAAAATGAGGTGGATTTACTTAAAAATGAATTAGACAATCTTGACCCTGATCAGTTGACACCCATAGAAGCTTTACAAAAAATAAAAAAACTAAAAGAAAAATTAAAATAGAGCCGGGTGAATAACTCGGCTTTTTGATTGACATATTTTTTTCTTTTTGCTATATTTATACAATCTTTAAAATCAAGGAGAGAACAAATGTATCCAATCGAATTTTTGAAAATCGTTTTTTTTATGGTTTTGTGTTTTAGCCTGCTTTTTGTTTCTTTTTTTTATCTGTCATCATCCGCCAAGCAAAAATATTTTTGGGGCTGGAACACATTGGTAGCTTTTAGCTTTTGTTTGTCAATTTTATTAGCAATTCAAACAAAAATTGAACCAATAACTATTTTGGTTATTCCTCAATGGTTTGTATTAATGGCAAATTATTTGCCATTATCTCTCACAATCATTGCGATTTATTTCATGTATAAGGCTGCCCAATATTATAAAAAAAATGATTTTCTTCATACTCATTTCAAATTTATTTTTGCTTTTTCAAGTATTTGCCTGGCAATTGTTTTGCCTCTAATTAATATATTCTGGACTTTGCAAGCAGCTCAATCGCTTTAAGCATAAATCGCCGCCCAAATCAAAACTGGGCGGTTTTTTTATTTATAAAAAAATCCCCCATATCAATTATTGATTAGGGGATCTATGGGTAAATTATTTTTACACTTTACGCATTCTTTGCTATCAGCATATACCCAAAAATAAGTACCATGGCAATGAGGACAATTATCTCCTTTTTGTGGGGTTGAAAATAAAAGTTCCCTTTCTTTTATAACTTTTTTATTTTTAGGCATTATTATTACCTCCTTTTGTATATATTATATTGGTTTAACGCATTTTAATAAACTTGTCAAATATTTGAAATTTTACTTAAAAATTGATAAAGTGATATCATAATTAACACATCAAGGTTATGTCAATCCAATATGATCAAAAAACTAGATAAAGATTTAATTAATAAAATAGCTGCCGGTGAAGTTGTTGAACGGCCGGCTTCTGTAGTTAAGGAATTAATGGAAAATTCTATTGATGCTCAAGCTGATCAAATTATTTTAGAGATTAAAACCGGCGGGATTGATTTAATAGCTTTACAGGATAACGGTCTTGGTATGACCCCAAAAGACGCTCAATTGGCTATTGAAAGCCATGCCACTTCTAAAATATCATCAATTGATGATCTTTTTAATATCCAAACATTAGGCTTTCGCGGCGAAGCTTTAGCCAGTATTTCAGCTGTTTCACAATTTAGCCTGGAAACAAAAAGGCAAGATTCAAATGAAGGTACAAAATTGCAGATGATTAATAATAAATTAAAAATTGAATCATACGGCTGTCCGGACGGTACAAAAATTATTATCAAAGAATTATTTCATAATGTACCGGCTCGTAAAAAATTTTTAAAATCAGCAAATACTGAATACAATCATATTTTGGAAATTTTTACTAATTTTGCTTTAATCAATCCGCAAATCAGCTTTAAACTAACCCATAATAATAAATTAATCTTAAATTTACCTTCAAGCAAAGACTGGCTGGCTAGAATAAAACAAGTCCTGGGAACCGATATTGCTGATAATTTAATTCCTTTAAATACTAAGGGATCAATTAATTTAACCGGTTATTTGGGTAAACCGCAAATTGCCAGAAATAATCGCAAATCACAATTTATATTTATTAATAATCGGGCAGTAACTGATTTTATTATTGCCAAAGCAGTTAAAGAAGGCTATGGCAGCTTAATTTCTCGCGAACTATATCCGACTTTTATTTTAAATATTAATTTACCGCCTGCATTGGTTGACGTTAATGTTCATCCACGCAAAGCCGAGGTAAAATTTAAAGCTCCGCAAGAAATTTACTTGGCAGTTTTAAAAGAAACGCAAAAATTATTAACCAATAATATTTCTCAACAAATAAAAATAAATTCTGAAACACCGGTAAAAAAATTCACTTTAAAACCGCAAAGAAATTCAAAATATTTTCGGCCGTCAGTCAGTTATCAACCCCCTTTTAAAAATATAAAATCACAACCTTCACAAATTTCTCAGGCTATAAAATTCTCCCAAGAACTTTTAAAAGATGGATTTATTGATCAATCAACAATTGAAAAAATAGGGGACTGGCGCTTACTGGGCCAAATTCATAAAGCTTATTTATTGGTTGAAGCACCACAAGGTGTTTTAATTATTGATCAGCATGCCGCAGCTGAAAGAATCTTATATGAAAAATTCAAAAACGATTATGCCAGCCAAAAAATTAAAAGCCAAAAATTGTTATTGCCCTTGACTTTGGAATTATCAAGCAGGGAGGTGGCTGTCATTAATCAAAGTCTGGAATTTTTACAAAATCTGGGTTTTGATATTGAGATTTTCGGTAATAACTCGTTTATTATTAATGCCGTGCCTCAGGATTTGGATAAATTAGATGTAAAGATAACTATTTTGGGTTTAATTAATGATTTGGAAGAAAATGATTTTAAAAAAATAAAATCAATTGATGACCAGAAAGATTTGGTGATTAAATATACTGCCTGTCGCACAGCCATTAAATTTAATGATAAAATTGATATTAAAGAACAAATAAAATTACTGGAAGATATTAGGCAAATTATTGATAAAATTAATACTTGCCCGCATGGCCGTCCATTTATCATGGAATTAACTTTGGACCAACTAGCTAAAAATTTCAAAAGGATTTAATATGAAAAAAATAATTATCAGTATAATTTTTATCAGTCTGTTATTACCGATTTTTTGTTTAGCCCAAGAACAACCGGCGCCGACTGAACCAACCCAGCCAATAGATATTTTTTATGCCCGTGCTTTGGTTAAAGATATACAGGAAATTCAAAAACAAGAACAACTAGACGGCACCACGCAAGTCATTACCCAGCAAGAAGTGACCCTTGTAATATTAAATACAAAATTGGCTGACCAGGAATTTACAATTATTAATGAAGTAACAACCAATCCTTTGGATATTAAATTAACCAAAGGTGATAAGCTGATTGTTAATATTGAAGAATACTCCAATAATGAATATCGCATTTTTATTACCGGCTATTATCGTTTAAATGGCATATTATTATTAATCGGTTTGTTTCTTTTATTATTAATCATTTTAGGCGGTAGTCAGGGAGTTAAAACAGTGATTAGCTTAATTTTATCGATCATTTTAATTTTCAAAATTTTAATTCCGCAAACTTTAAGCGGTACTGATCCCATTTTAATTGCTTTAATTATTTCCATAGCAATTGCCATTATTAC
>WJKP01000050.1 GCA_014729025.1 Candidatus Buchananbacteria bacterium | reverse complement strand
TTTCACAATATAATCAACAATATAAGCCGGCGTGTAATAAATACCCTGTGATTTGCGTTTTGATTTTTGCTTCTGCTTTATTGTTTCTTCTTTTCTAGCATTAGATCGTAATAATTCGCCTAAATAATTCTCGTATACTTCGCCGATAATATGAACACTTAATTTACTGAAGTCAATCTCATCCAATTCTTTAATAATCTTAATGATAATCTCATCACTGATTTTTAATTCATCAGCATCGTTTGGCGCAAAAAGTTCAGTATTAAACTTTTCATCCATAGCCCTAAACACTGATTTTAATTCCTCATATTTTAATTGCTTTGACTGCAAAACAGAATCCAGATAATTTTGGGAAAGAATTTTACGGTCATGGCAAAGATCAATAAAAATCAAACGATCAATTATTTTCTGGGACATTATTTCCGCATCATATTTTGGATAATTTTTTATAATAAAAGCACGCAGTTTAGCGCGCCAGTTTTTTATTTTATTAAAAAAATCTTTTTTAATTTTATCCTGTTCAAGATCCAATTGTTCAGGATAATAAATCGGATCAGAATCAATAATCCCATTTTTTCTGGTTAATTCTGATTTTGATAATTGGCTTAAAAAATTCAAACCTTCATCTGATAATAAATCAATATAATATTTTTTATCAGCATTATCCCATAACAAATCATGAAAAGCGTATTTTCGTTCCTTGTATAATCTGCCGTGATGGACACTATATAGCCGCCATTCAATAAAATTTGTTAAAACACCCCAAGATAACCCTTCACCATGACAATAATCAAATAATTGCTGAGTGAATTTTTTATTACCATACGAACCATCCAGCTTATCTTTGCTGGAAGCGTCTTTTGATTCAATCACTAAAAGTTTCGAACCGCTATCTGATTTTAAAATAATATCAGGATTTTTGCCTGTTTTTACATCCTGAGCAGTATCCAACACCCAATTAGAACTATCCCAGCCTAAAATTTTAAGTAGTTCAATGGTAAAACTAGTTTGAATATCTTGTTCGCGTTTTGACCAACCATCCTGGGCTTTAAATTTATTTACCAATTCTTGTAATTTCTTTTTCAATTTCGCTTGTTCCAATTCAAGATTTGGCGTATTTAAAATTATTTTCTTTTTATCCATATTTTTTTATATTAATATGATTATTCAATTCTGTTTTATTGCGGATTATATGCGACAATAAATGGCATTTTTGTAGCGCTTATGAGTTTGCCTTTTTTTATTTTTGACATTTAGGACAAAACGAAGCTGTTCGGCCGCCTATTTTAATTTTTTTTATTTCAGCATTACAAATCTTACATTTTTCACCAGCCCGGCCGTAAACTTTCAATTTTTTCATAAACTCACCTGTTTCACCTTCAGCATTGCGATAATTGGAAAAAGTTGTCCCCTGCAATTTGATTGAATCTTGTAAAATTTTTTTAATCCCTTTATATAATAATTCGATCTCTTTTGGTTTTAAATTTTTAACTAAACGAGTCGGTTTAACTTTGGCGTAAAAACAAACCTCATCAGAATAAATATTGCCGATACCCACTATATTTTTAGGCTCCATTAAAAATTGTTTTATCTTGCTGTTTTGTTTTTGTTTTAATTTATTTTTAAAATAATCAAAACTAAAATCATTAGTTAAAGGTTCCGGACCTAAATTTAATGAATCTAATTCTTGCTCCAATCCCTGATCAGTAAACAAACGCAGCCAACCAAATTTACGCACATCATTAAAATATAAATGACTTTGATCTGAAAAAGTGAAAGTCGCATGAGTAAACTTATTTGGTAAACAATCATACCCATCTTTAATCGGATGACCGCCGACTAAACATTTTGTTTTACTGCCATAAACCAATTGACCTGTCATTTTTAAATGAATTAAAATATTCCAGCTTTGACTTAAATTTAAAATCAACATCTTGGCTCTTCGGTTGATTGCCTGAATTTTCAAACCTTTGATTTTTGCTTTGTACTCTTTTAACGAATAATTAATCATTTTAGGCCAATCACAATAAAAATCAGCAATTTGTTTACCAATAATATTTTTTTCAAGACCTCTTTTGATTGTTTCTACTTCTGGTAACTCTGGCATAAATTAAGAAATAAGTAATAAGAAATAAGAATAAATAATTTATGTTTTAGCGTTTTTCTTTGTTTCAGTAATATAATTATTTAACTTGGCATTTAATAAATTTAAATTTTCTTGTAAAATTTTGAATTTACTATTATCAATTATATTTCTTTCAAAAAATAATTCATTCCAATGTTTAGTTTCAAATAATGAAGCTCTAGCATTATAATAAAACCGAACTTTATCTAAATAATAATACCTACCATAACCTTCAGCGATATTTGCACCCATGGAATCTGTAGATCTTACCAATTGCCTGCCAAATAAATACTTTTGTTCTGAATCTAAAATTTGATAAATATCCCAAATATCTTTTGATAAATTTCTGGCAATTTTATAAATATCCAAATCCTCTAATTTTATATATTTATTATTATTCATAAAAAAACCTATTTCATATTTTCTATTTCCTATTTCAAATCTTATATTAATTCTTTGCCTGTCATTTTTGGGGGCTTTTCAATATCCATTATTTTTAAAATAGTCGGAGCAATGTCAGCCAAACTGCCGACCGGTTTAAATAAACTTAAATCAGAGCC
>WJKP01000049.1 GCA_014729025.1 Candidatus Buchananbacteria bacterium | reverse complement strand
TATGTCAATATTTTTTACAAATTAAAAAAGCAAGGCCCGCACCTTTCGGTGCAGACCTTGCCTATAAGATAAATTTTATTATTTTTATTTTTTTTCTTTGGTTTGTTTTTTATCAGCTGATTCTTTTTTAGTCGCTGTTTTTTTTGTTTCTTTTTTGTCTTTCTTCTCTTCTTTTTTATCGTCAGGTTTTTCTTTTTTTTCTGATTTTTTCTTTTCATCTTTTTGTGTCTTTTTATCTTTTTTTTCTGCTGTTTTTGTTGACTCAGTTTTTTTAGATTTATCTTTTACAGCTTTAAGACTTAAACCTAGCCGATGATTATCCGGTTCAATAGAAATAATCTTAAAGTCTAAAACCTCGCCTGGTTGGGCTATTTCATTTAAGTCAGTAATTGATTTATCAGACAATTCTGAAATATGAGCTAAACCATGAATGTCTTCATCAAGTTCCACAAAAAGACCAAAAGGATTGGCTTTGATAACCTTACCTTTAACTTTGTCACCTATTTTGTATTTTTCAGTTACTTCAGCCCAAGGATCTTTTTGTAATTTTTTCATAGAAAGAAATACTTTTGTATTTTCAATATTAATGATTTCAGCTTCAACTTTATCACCGACTTTGACAAAATCACGAGGATTATCGATTCTTTGCCAAGCTAATTCTGAAATATGAACTAATCCTTCCATTTTTTCACCAAATTCCACAAAAGCACCAAAATCAGTTACAGCCGTAATTTTACCTTTAATTTTATCACCAACTTTATATTGAGAAACTGCTTTTTCTTGCGCCTCTTCCCAGGCGGCTTTTTCAGAAACAATTAATTTGTCTTCTTTTTCATCAGCATCAATAATTTTAACTTGTAAGTTTTGATTAATGAATTTTCTTAAAAATTCCAGAATTTTATTTTTATCACCGCCTTCAACACGCGGATAATGTTCTGGAATAAGCTGAGAAACCGGTAAAAAGCCAGAAACATGACCAATTTTAACCATTAAACCGCCTTTATTGGCGTCAGTTATTTTGGCAGGCACAATTTCTTCGCTTTTCATTAAGTTTCTTAGATTTTCCCAGGCTTTTTGTTGGCCGGCATATCGGAAAGATAATTCCATTTCACCGTTTTCGTTTTCTAATTCAATTACAGTAGCTTCAACAGTATCATCTGGCTTTAAATTACTGTACTCTTCTGATTCATTATAAAGTTCACGGCCACGAACAATACCGATTTTAACGCCGCCAATATCTAATTTAACTTCTGATTTTGAAGCACTGATAACAGTGCCTTTAATAACTTCACCTATTTTAGGAAATTGTAAATATTTTGAATCACTAATTAGTTTAGCAAATTCAGAATTTTCACTTTCTTTTGATTTATTTTCTTGATTTTTTACCATAAAGTCTTTATAAAATAAAAATTTCCCCTTAAATATGGGAGATTTTATTTAAGGTTAACCTGCGAAAAACTTTTTACAATGTTTTGGGCAAGTCCTCATTAAAGAGGTGGTGATTAAAGTATTTTGATTTTAACCGATTAATTGATTCATGTCAAGTTATTATTGACAATCAAGTCTGATTATGTTAATTTTTAGAATCAATAACCGCACCTTAAAATTTAAATTAAAAAGAAAAGGAGGTGATGAATAATGAAGCAAAAACTGGCTTTTTGTTTTGAATGTTTGCGTTATTTCAGCTTTAAATATATTCCGTGCGATTTGTATGTTTATTTGGCTTTATTTTTGGAAAAAATCAGCCAAGTAAATTTAGCTCGGGATTTGCTTAATTGGGTATTAAATAAACGCTTGACTGAGCCAAATTTCTTTTTTTGGAATAATTTGGGTGTTTATGCTCTTTTGTTTTACAGGCAGACAGGCGATGATTCCTTTTTACTAGCTGCTGAAAGAGCTTTTATTTGTGCAGCTACAATTGACCCTGAGAATGATTTGTTTAAGAAAAACTTTAAAATTTACCAGGCAGTTTTGGGTGATTATTATGACTTAAACGACGAGTTGACTAAAGTGATTTTTATTCCTGATAAAGATACTCATGTACATCTTAGCCTTGCAGTTGTTTTGGTTAAGCTAAAGAATTATCCTGATGCTAATGAACATTTTGTCGAAGCCAGTAAAGTTAGCACTGATTTTGTCCAATCGATTTTGGCTAAAACAGCTTATAGCTGGTTTTTGCCTTTAGTAAACCAAAGACAAGACTCACTAGAAATTCAAAACGAGATATTGGAAGCGATTTATAATCGTTATAATCGGTTTGAATCCGCACAAGTTTTACTTGAACAAATAGAACAGCAGTTAATGGAGTTATGGCCTGAACGTTTTCCGCAAGGACTTGGCGAGGGATTATTAGCCAGATTACAACGTAAATATGAAGGGACAGAAGAGTCGGAGCTACAAGCTGAATTTGAACTAGAACAAGAACAAGCCGAAGTCGAGCCAGATCAAGGGTTCTGGACAGTTAAATTAAAAATAAAAGCTCGATCTTTATTTGAGCAAGTGATCGCTTATAATGAAAGATTATGGCAAAGTAAAGACGAGCATGTCCAGCAATATTTACGATTACTCGGGACATTTGTTTTGTTTTGTATTTTTGTAGTAATCGTTGTTGTTGCAATTTGGCTGGTTGTTAGCCTAATTATTTACTTAAATAATCATCCTTTTTATTGGCAATTAAAATAAAGAGCCGCTGGGAAAGAAACCAACGGCTCTTTTTCTATTTTAATTATTGAGAATCTAAATAATTAGCTAAACATTAGTAATTCTGGTTTTAAAATAAGCAAAAAGCCTAGAATTAAAATTATTATACCACCGATTAAATTGGCGTAACGGGTATATTTGGAACTGATTCCCGTGGCTTTTAATGTCAACATAGCTACAGCGAAAACAAACATATCATCAAGCATGAAAATAATAATGTATAAAATTAAAAGCAAATAATATTGCCAGGTTGATATATCTGATAATGATAAAACATTGGTATAAATGGCTGGCAAACCTGCAGAACAAACCAATTCAATTAAATTAACAGCAAAAGCAATAATAATCATACCTAGCAAAGCCAGACCAAAAGACGGTATTTTAGTAATAAATTTAAGGTTGGTAAAAATTTTTTCTCTTAATTCGCCCTTAACTACTTTGCAGCCAGGTTTATGTTTATAAAAATCCCACAAATGATAAGCTCCACTGCTGATTGCGACTAGTCCAATTATGATTCTTACCCAAAAAATAAAACCAATAAACAAAAAAAGATTTAACCAGGCTGATAAAAATAAAAAATAAACAATTCCTGAAGCCAAAATAAAAGCCGAGCCCAAAGCCCACATTCTTTTTTTGTTTTTCATTCCTAATAGCAAGCTGATTAAAAAAAGCAAAACCCACATGGCGCAAGGATTAAAGCCGTCAATCGCCGCTATGATTATGGTTAAAACTGGTAAAGAAAAAGATTTGGCGTCAATTTCGCCAATTAAAGGTAAATGTATGAAATAGGAATCATTATTTTTTTGCGATTCCGGGAATGGCTGGGGAGACGGTTCAGGTTTTTGATTAATAATTTGACTGACTAAATCAGGACATTGAGCGGCTAGGCACTCATCTATTAATTTGCGTATTTGTTGGCCGGTTGTCTCCTCATTTAAAAAACCGACTAAAGCCTTATCCCCAATAATAATCAAAGGTACACCATTAACATTAATACTTGTTTCTTTCCCTATTTTTTGTAAAAGTTTAGCATTTTGCTGATTATTATAAACTTCAAAATTATTAATAACCACTTGAGAATAATTATCTTCTATTTTTTGCAAATATGCTTTTTCTTTAGCGCAATGCGGGCAACCTTTTCCCCAGAAAAAATAAACATTTAAAGGATTTTCTTGGGCGGATATAAAATTAGGCAATAATATTGCCAATAAAATAAAAAAAGCCACAATTAATTTGAATTTTGACATAAGCTTACTTATCTTTATTTTCTTTAATAATATCAATTAATTTTTGTTTATCGATTTCTCCGTGTAAACGCAAAAATTCCTCACCTTGTTCATTTAAAAAAATAAAAGTAGGAATTGTTTCTGATTCAATATTATATTTTTTGACCATTTCTTTATCTTTATCAACATCATAATATTTTGTTTTAAGCCAGGCAAGTTCTTGTTCAATTTTCTGCCATCTTGGTTTCATAACCAAACAGCCAGGACACCAAACAGCGCCAAATTTTAAGACTTTCATAAATTTTTATTTAATTATTTTAATAGCTTGGCCATTAATTAAAGCTTGACTGATTTTTTTATAAGCTGAATTTAAAATACGTTGAAAGGTTGATTGGGATGTATTCATTTTCTTAGCGGCGGTTGCTTGGTCAAAATTTTCAATATTTTTTAAACGGAGTGCTTCGGCTTCTTCAGTAGTTAATTCAACCACTTCTAAAAATCTCATGGGTACGCCTTGAGGTTTAAAATAAGTTACATTTGGTTGAAAATTTATTTTTCGATACAGTCTTGGTCTAGGCATTTTGATGTTAGTTTAAAATTTAATATCTTTTAATTTAGTATCAGGTTTAATTAGGTTTATTTTTATATTTAAATCTTTAAGTTTTTGTTTGGCACCATTACCAATTGTTTTGGTGATTATTTCATCAGGCTCAACTGATTTAACAAAACGAATGCCATGTCCACCTTTGGCATTAAAGTGCGGATTTTTTATTATTTCTTTTTGAGTTATTTTATTATTTTTTTTATCAATAATCAAGTATCGAGGCGAACCAAATTCATTATAGATTTCATTGTTTTTAATCGGGATGATTATGCGATAACCTTTTTTAGTTGGTCCGATTTTTTCAAATTTACCTCGAAATCCATAACGTTGACCAAAGCGAGGCCGGATTATGCCTTGTTTGATATTGTGTGATTCTATTTGGATAACGACTTGTTTTAATAAAGAGATTTTATTAAGCAATTCTTCTTGTAATTCTTTGGAAATTTCTTCAGCTTGATTGACTTTCAGGTCTTTTTTCAATTTTATGGTTAATTCAGCAAAAGTGGCAGAGCCGATTTTACGGGTTTTTAAGTCTGAAATTTCAATATTTTTAGTTTGACAAATGTTTTTTATTATCTTTTCTGTTTTTTCATCTTTCACGCCAAGCAGATTGTCAGTTGTTGTCCGGCCAATATTATAACTTTCTTTTAAAATATAAAGCCCGATTAAAATAGCAATTATGCCATCAGCATAAATAAAAAATGTCGCTAAGATTAAGCCAATTAAAACACCAATAGAAGAAAGGGCATCAGCCCGAGAATGTTCAGCATCAGCAATTAAGGCTAGGCTTTCTTCTTTTTCTCCATATTTAAATTTTAATCTAGCAATTATTTCATTTAAAATTATAGAAATAATCACAACTAAAAACCCCCAAATTGCCAGATTGACTGTTGTTTGTTTTCTAATTTGTTCAACCCCTTCGTAAATAATCCAGCCGGCAGAAACAGCCAGTAGAATTGTTATTCCTAAGCCAGCTAATGTTTCAGCGACATAATAGCCATAAGGGTGTTTTTCATCAACTGGTTTTTGCGCTATTTTTATGCCCAAATAAGAGATGATGCTGGAAATTATATCTAAAAAAGAATGAATGCCATCAGAGATTAAGGCCACTGAATTAATTATAAAGCCGACTATTAATTTTATAACGGCCAAGAATATGTTGATTAAGATACTAATTATAGAAACTTTTTCTTTGTTCATAATAACTTAATTAATTTTTTATAAATAGATATTATTTCATTTTTAGTTTTTAAATCAGTTTCCATAAGTGGTTTGAATTGAGATATAGCATCAAAAATTTCAGGGTTGTAAGATATTTGTCCAAGCAAGTTTTTGCCTGCCCATTTTTTTATTTGTAGGCTTAGATTTTTATTGATATCCCATTTATTAATTATAATAAAGTAAGGTATTGCAAAATGATTGACTACTTGCAGAATTTTTTTTAAATCACTAAAGCCTGACGGCGTTGGTTCAGTAATCAGTAATACCTTATCAGCTTCTTTTAATGAGGCGATTACTGGGCAGCCAGTACCTGGAGAGGAATCAATAAGCATTAAGTCGTATTTATAATTTTTGGCTTTTTGAATGACTTGATCAATAACTTTGCCAGAACCTGTTTCGCCAGGATAAAGTTGGCCAGTTATCAAGGGAAAATTATATTTTGTTTTTTTTGTTTTGATTTCGCCATTTTTTACTTTATGTAAAGAAATAGCTTTGGTTGGACAAATAATTTCACATAAACCACAACCTTCACAAGTAAAAACATTTATTTGCGGTTTGTTTTTGGCCATTTTAATAGATTTGAATTGACAGTTTTTGGCGCAGGAACCACAACCTATGCATTTTTTATAATTAACAATTGCTTTTTCTGCAGTACTGATTTTTTGAATTTTTTGCCAGTCTTTTGCTTCGTTTAACCAAATTGCTAAATTAGGAGCATCAACATCACAATCGACCGCAATTATTTTTTTGTGTTGATTAAATAATATAGCCAAAGAAGATGTTAGCATAGATTTACCAACACCGCCTTTTCCAGAAGCAATGACCAGTTTTGTTTGTTTGTTTTTATTCATTTTTGATTCAGAATTTAATAAATTTGACAGCCAAGAGTAATAAAATGCCAATAATAAAAGTTATAAAATGAATTAAATTTGATTTAAGGTTCGTTTTTTGTTTAATTTCAGGAATTAAATCTGAAGATGCAATATAAATAAAATTACCGGCGGCAAACGGCAGCAAAAAAGTAATATTAATTTTTGTTGAAATAAGATAAGCAATTAGTCCGCCAAAAACAATGGTTAAAGCTGAAAAGAAATTAAATAATAAGGCTTTTTTCTTATGCCAGCCGCCATGAATCAAAATACCAAAATCACCAAGTTCTTGCGGTATTTCATGAGCAGCGCAAGCTAACCAAGTTACAATCCCGACTTGTATATCAACAATAAAAGCCCCAGCAATTGCCAAACCACCAATAAAATTATGAATACCGTCAGCAATTAAAATAAGATAAGTGACAGGTTTTTTATGGTTTGAAGGGGGTTCATGACAATGATGCCATTGAATAAAATTTTCAAGCAAAAAAAACAAAGAAAAACCAAATAATAACCAAAGAAAAATACTTAATAAATTATCCATTTTCGTGATAGCTTCGGGAAGTAAATGTAAAAAGGCGCCACCAAGCAAAGCACCAGCTGAAAAGGCGACTAAAGGCATTATAATTTTTTTAAGTAATTTTTCCTTTAAAAATAAAGTAAGTAAACCGATCCAAGCAATTAAACTCATGGCTAAAGTGCTACCAATAATCCAAATGAAAGTAGACATAAATTAAAAAAAGATTTAAATATTAATATTTAGCAATTCGCCGTTTGAATAAGCTTTAACTATTTTTTTTGAATAGGGAATTTCTTGGTCAATTTTTTTTATATTATTTTCCTTTAAAATATTAGTTATTAATTTTTTATTACCATAATCAGCTTGATTTAAAACTATTTTAGTTTTGATTTTTAATTTTTTTAATAAGTTTAAAATAATATTCAAATCATAAGCGCCCATTGGAGTTGCTTCGGTTACGGCGTAAGCTCGATCAGTATCAAGTAAAGCTTGGATAACAGGGCAGTGGGTACCGGCTGCAGTATCAAATAAGATATAATCAGCATTATGTTTTTTAGCGAAAGCTAAAGCGAAATTTTTAAGCTGAGTAACAATTGGTCCTGTTTCATCCAAGCCAGCCTTGGCTAAACCAGTAATTAAATAAAAATTTTGATTTATTTTATTAATAAAAATTTGGCCGGTTTTTATTTTTTTTGTCTTGATTGCTTTTTCAGGACAGATAGTCCAGCAAGTACCGCAAGCAGAACAAAGTTCTTCAAGAAAAACAGGCAATTGTTCCGTAGCTTGAAATATTGCATTACTACGGCAGGCTTTAACGCAGACGCCGCATTTAGTGCATTTTTGTTTATTTAATAAAGGGAAATCGGCGTAAATATTTTTTTGCGGTTTATTTAATTTTTGCTTAATTAATAAATAATCATTGGGACATTCAACATCAGCATCAACCAAAACAATTTTTTTATTTTGGTTTAAATATTTATTAGTCAATAAAACCGTAAAAGTTGATTTACCAGTACCTCCTTTGCCACCGGTTATGGCAATTTTTTGTAATTTTTTTTTAGACATGTTTAATGATTACATGAGTTGTCTTTTGTTGCCTTAGTAAGTTGCTTATTGAAAAAATCAATAAGCGCTTGTTTGATTGAATTATTAGCACCGCAATAAATTTCAATAGCAGATTCAGTTAAATTTTGAACCGCTTTAAAACCTAATGAATTACAAATAACCGTATTTATATTATGTTGTTTGAGTAATTCAGGCGGAATACCTTGCCCGCCCATATGTTGAGAAGTGTTTTGTATAATTTTAAAATTTTTATTTTCAGTATTATAAATTAAAAAATTTTTAGCTCGGCCAAAATGTGTGGCCACTAAATCATCTAAATTTTTTCCATTGGTAGGAATAGCAATTTTCATAATTAATAAAAAAAATTAAGCTTGACCTTGGCGATTCCTGTTTCGGTTCTGATTAAATTTTTTACCTTGACCAAAATGGCCCAGAACAGAAGGTTTGGGGGTTTTTTTAAATTCATTGGTTTTGAATTTTCTTAGAGCCTGCTTGACTGTTAAATTTGAAACGTTTGTAATAATTTCAATATTAGCTGATTGTAAAGCAGTAAAGGCGTTAGGACCGATATTGCCCGTAATAACTACTTGAGCATTTTCATCAGCGATTTTTTGGGCAGTAGCTATACCAGCGCCACGCCAGGTGGCGATTTTGGTGTTATTAATTTTTTTAATTATTTTTTCATCTTCTGAATCTACAAATAAGAGAAACTTGCAGCGGCCAAAGCGAGGATCAATTGGGGAATTTAAAATTTTATCTTCAGCTGTAAAGCATATTTTCATAAGAGTAGTTTTAAATTTTTAATTAAATAAAAGGTATAAATTTAATTTATTTTTTAAAATTATAATATTAGTATAACAAAAACTCGAAAATTTTCTAAATAAAGAAATTTTCGAGTTTTTGCTTATTCCTTTAGTGCTTTTTTTTCTTGAGCAATAGCGTCTAGTTCTTCTTTGAGTAATTTTTCTTCTGCTGTTAAATCTTCAGCTGTCGGTTGCCAATTACGCAAAAATCTGCGCCGACCTGCCGAACGCCAACCTCGTCTTAAACCAGCACCACAAGGACCTCTACCCCGGCCAGTGCCAGGCCCGGCACCTAAGGGACCGGTTCCATTTCCATAAGGCATAATTTTTCAAATTAATTGTTAGTAAAAAATAACAAGACCTTTATTGTGAGTATATACCCATAATGAGAATTTGTCAAGGGCTTTTGTTTTTTTTTATAATATGTTAAAATGTTTATAGTTTAAGGATTAAGCAAGACTTAATCCTTGCTTTACTTAAATTATTTAAATTATTTATGATTATTCAATGGCTCGGACAATCAGCTTTTAAATTACAGGATAAAGATTTAACAATTGCGATTGATCCGCATGATAAAACAGGTTTAAAAATGCCTAAATTTCAGGCTGATTTGCTTTTAATTACGCATGAGCATGAAGATCATAATAATATTAAAGCAATTAAAGGCAACCCTTTTATTATAAAGGGACCGGGTGAATATGAAGTTAAAAATGTTTTTGTTTATGGTTTAAAAGGTTTTCATGATAATAAAAGCGGCGCTGAAAGAGGTAGGATTACTGCTTATGTTTTGGAGTATAATGGTTTGAAAATTGCTCATTTGAGTGATTTGGGGCAAGATAATTTAACCGAACGACAATTAGAGTATTTGGAAAGTGTTGATGTTTTAATGATCCCGGTTGGCGGTACTTATACGATTAATGGGACTGGCGCTGTTAAAATTATTAGTCAAATTCAGCCGCGAATAGTTATTCCTATGCATTATAAAATTCCCGGGTTAAAAGTTAAATTAGAACCGGTTGATAAATTCTTAAAAGAATTTGGTGTTTCTCAGCCGGAAAAAATGGATAAATTAAAAATTAGTAAAAAAGATTTACCTCAAGAAGAAACTAAAATTATTATATTAAATAAAGTTTAATTTATTTGATATGCCCAATAAAAATAAAACAACCAAAACAACTGCTAAAGTGCCTAAGCGTAAAATTGTTAAAAAAACAAAAGTTTTTAAAAAGACAACTGTGAAAAAACCCAAAACACAGAAAAAGACTCAGAAACAATCTAGGCCCCAAAAAACAGTAAAAAAGAAAACAACAAATCCAAGACAAACAGTTAAGACAAAAAAGAAAAATTCACCGAAAAAAAGGGTTAAGAAGCAAACTGTAGCCAAAAAGAAATCCGTAGTTAAAAAGGCTCCAGCTAAAAAAAGTAAGCCCCAAGCTGAGAAAAAAAGAACTTCAAGAAAAACTAAGCCTAAAAAAGCTGTGGCTAAGCCTTTAGGTAAAAGAATTGCTGTAAAACAAATTGAAGAGCAAGAAGAAATAAAACCTAATTTAGTAGCGACTTTGGCAGTAGAAGTAAACAAATCAATTGATGATCCTTTTTCTGATTTTAGTTTTGGTGATGAGCTTCCTGATAATCAAAATCTAGTAAATGATTTACCAGCTAATGAGCCGGAAACAGTGCCTGGCTCTGAACCAATTGAATATATTGAGCCGGTTAAAAATGGTTTGTTAAGTGAAAAACAAAAATTAATTATTACTTATACAGCAATTGCCAGCATGATGATTGTTTTAGTCGGATTTTGGTTTGTCGGGATTAGGAATAGTTTAAGCCAAAGTTTAGCTGATACTGGCTTGACTGAAGAAGATGGAATTGATAAGAATCAAACTGAAAAAGTGCAAGAAGCTTTGGGTGATTTTAATCAGCAATTAAATTTAATCGGTGAATCAATGGGTGAAACAGAAAAAACGATAGTCGATTCATTAGAAAAAAACAAAGACCAAATTTTAAAAGAACAAGTAAAAAATAATATTATTGACCAGATGAAAGAACAATTAGAAACACAACCCCAAGCTGAATCTAATTTAGATTTAGAACAATAAAGATACAAAAATGCCAAATAAGAAAAAATCAAAATCAACCGGTAATAAAAAAAAGATAACTAAAAAAACAAAGGACTCAAAAAGCAAGCAAAAGCCTAAAGCAGTTAAATCAAAAAAAAGAGAGCAAGAGCCCAAGCAAGAGATTGTTGCCAGTAAAATAATTGAGAGTTCTTTAGTGGAAGAAATGCAGGAGTCATATTTGGATTATGCTATGTCAGTTATTGTGGCCAGGGCTTTACCTGATGTGCGTGATGGTTTAAAACCGGTCCATCGCCGTATTTTGTATGCCATGTGGAATGTTGGCTTAAAATCTTCTGCTAAATTCAGAAAATCCGCTACAATCGTCGGTGAAGTAATTGGTAAATATCATCCTCATGGTGATTCAGCTGTTTATGATTCAATGGTCAGAATGGCTCAGTATTTTTCCATGCGTTATCCTTTGGTTTGGGGACAAGGTAATTTTGGTTCAATGGATGGTGACAGTGCAGCGGCTTATCGTTATACAGAAGCCAAATTAAGGGCGTTGGCTGAAGAATTGCTTTTTGATATTGAAAAACAAACAGTTAATTTTAGCCCGAATTTTGACGGCAGCCATAATGAACCGGTCGTCTTACCTGCCAAATTACCCAATTTGCTTTTAAATGGTAGTATGGGGATTGCCGTAGGTATGGCAACCAATATCCCGCCTCATAATTTAAAGGAATTATGTGATGGTATTACTCATTTAATTGATAATCCTAAAGCTACGGTTGATGATTTAATGAAATTTGTTAAAGGGCCTGATTTTCCGACCGGCGGGATTATTTATAATATTAAAGAAATTCAAAGAGCTTACGCAACTGGTAAAGGCTCCATTGTAATGAGAGCTAAGGCTGAAATTGTTGAAGCGAAAGGCGGTCGATTCCAAATTATTGTTTCAGAAATACCTTATCAGGTTAATAAGGCTAATTTGGTTGAAAAAATTGCTTTTTTGGTTAAAGATAAAAAAATAAAAGATATTAAAGATTTACGCGACGAATCTTCCAAAGAAGGTGTAAGGATTGTAATTGAACTTAAAAAAGATTCATATCCTAAAAAGATTTTAAATCAATTATATAAATCAACTCAGCTACAAGATACTTTTCATGTTAATACTTTGGCTTTGGTTGATGGGATTCAACCGAGAGTTTTGACCTTGAAAATGATTTTTGAAGAATATATCAAGCATCGTGAAGAAGTAATTCGCCGACGGACAGAATATGATTTAAATAAAGCCAAAGAACGGGGCCATATTTTGGAAGGGCTGGTTAAAGCTTTGAAAAATATTGACGCTGTCATTAATACGATTAAGAAATCAAAAGATAAAGAAGAAGCTCGTAAAAATTTAATGAAAAAGTTCAAATTTACTGAACGGCAAGCAGTGGCTATTTTGGAAATGAGATTGCAACAATTGGCCAACCTGGAACGGCAAAAATTAATTGATGAATTAAAAGAGATTAAAAAATTAATCGCCCAATTGGAAGCGATTTTAAAATCACGCACTAAAATTTTAAATATTATTAAAAAAGATTTAACAGAATTAAAAGAAAAATACGGTGATGAAAGAAAAACTGAAATTGTTAAATCACCAGTCGGTGAATTTTCGGTCAAGGATTTAATTCCCAATGAGCCTACCATTGTGATTGTTACGCGTGACGGTTATATAAAAAGATTACCACCTGAAACATTTAGAACTCAGGCCCGGGGAGGTAAAGGAATTTCCGGCTTGGCTACCAAAGAAGAAGATATTGTGGAGCATTTCTTTTCAACCAAAACTCATTCTGATTTATTATTTTTTACCACCAGTGGTCGTGTTTTTCAGCTTAAAGCTTATGAAGTTCCGCAAACTACCAGAATAGCCAAAGGTCAGGCTTTAGTTAACTTTTTAAATTTGGCGCCTCATGAAAAAGTTACTTCTATTTTAGATTTGGCTGATTTGGGAGATTATAAATATTTAGTCTTGGTGACCAGAAACGGATTGATTAAAAAAGTTGATATTAATGAGATTACTAAAATTAGAAAAAGCGGTTTAATTGCCATTAAATTAAAACAAGGTGATATTTTATGGTGGGCTAAGCCGTCAACCGGCAGTGATGAAGTTATTTTAGTGACTGCCAATGGTATGTCGGTTAAGTTTAAAGAAAAAAATATCAGACCCATGGGTAGGACTGCCGCTGGTGTTAGAGGTATTCGTTTAAAAAATGATGATTATGTAGTTCGTATGGATATTAATGAAAAATCGTTTAATAATAAAAATTTGGATTTAATGGTTGTGACTGAAAAAGGTTATGGTAAAAGAACACCGATTACTGAATATCGCATCCAAGGTCGTGGTGGTAGTGGTATAAAAACCGCTAATATTACTGATAAGACAGGTAAGATTGTGGGTGCCCGTTTAATTAATAATAAAGATTTGGATCGTGATATGATTGTCATTTCAGAAAAAGGTCAGGTTATTCGCATGCCCTTAAAAAGTGTCAGTAAATTAGGCCGGGCAACTCAAGGTGTCAGAGTAATGAGCTTTAAAGATAAAAATGATAAAGTAGCCAGTATAACTTTGATTTAAATTAAATAAAAAAAGATCCCGCAAAATTTGGCGGGATTTTTTATTTAATTTTAGCTTAGGGCTTGCCAAATTTTAAAAAATAATTTATAATCATATTAAACTTAATAATCAATTGCCAATAAGCAATAAGAAAAATTTGTTTGTCAATTGGAATTTGATTATTGATAATTATTAATGTATTAATCAATATGTCTGTCCCAAAGAAAAAGAGAACCAGGGGGTCAAAAAAAAGGCGAGCATCGCATTTTGCTTTGAAAAAAATTAAAACTGTTTTGTGCTCACGCTGTAAAAGACCGAAATTACCTCATCAGGTTTGTTCTTTTTGCGGCACTTATAAGAATCAGGAAGTTTTAAAGTCTCAGCTTGATAAAAAAGAAGAGAAAAAATTGGCTAAACAAAAAGCTCAAGCTGGATAATAAATTAATTTTTAATTTGTAAATTTTTACAATTATGGCCAATCGACATTTATCTAGAACTATTGCCATGCAAACGCTTTACCAATGGGATTTTAATAATAAAGAAGAGGCTGATTTGGATAAATTATTAGAATATAATTTGCAAGAATTTGCGCCTGGATTTAAAGATGAAGGGTTTGCTAGGCATTTGATTGACGGAGTTTTGAAAAATAAAAAAGAAATAGATGAATTAATTAGAAAATATGCGACGGAATGGCCGATTGAACAAATAACCATTATTGATCGCAATATTTTACGGATCGGTATTTATGAATTAAAATTTGATCCGGAAATACCTTCCAAGGTAGCAATTAATGAAGCGATTGAAGTCGCTAAAACTTATGGAGGAGAATCTTCAGGCAAGTTTGTTAATGGTGTTTTGGGCGCAATTTATAAAGAAATGGAAAAAAAAGGTGAAATAAAAGAGTAATTTATTTTTATAAAAGGAGGGAGAATAATGCTGGTTAAGCGAGGTCAGATTGTCAGACTGGTATCTGAAAAATCTTGTGCATATATGCCAGAAAAAAGTAGTGGTGATATATTGCTTGATTTGTTTTTAGGCCAGAAAGAAAAAAAAATTCTTCGCCAGTTAACTCGAAAGGAAATTCAAGAATGTAATGAGCAGATTTTGTCTTATTTACATTTGGTTGGTGAAAGATTTTTAGGAGGTAAGGAGTATGATTACGTTAGTCTTACTAAGGAGGGGTATGCAGAGGCCAGAGAAATATACATATCAATTTATTGGCCCAGCTGGTTATATAAATTAAGAAATATGTTTTGTGAAATATTTTCTTAATAATTTACCTGGGGCATTAGCCCCTTTATAAACAAAAAAAGACTTAAATATTAATTGCTTTATGGTAAATAGCATATAGCATATGGTTAAGCCATTTGCCATTTGCTATTTCCCATAGGCCCCAAAATCTATGAAAAATTTTTCTAAACTTGAAAAAAATTTAGGGGTGAAATTTGATAATAAAAATTTGCTTAAACAATCGGTTGTTCATCGTTCTTATTTAAATGAACATCCGGAATTTGAACTTGATCATAATGAACGATTGGAATTTTTAGGGGACGCTGTTTTGGAATTAGTAGTGACTGAGTATCTTTATTTAAATTATTCCAATCCGGAAGGAGAATTAACCAATTGGCGTGCTTCTTTGGTTAATTCTGTTATGCTTTCAACAATTGCCCGTGAACTTGATATTGAAAGCTTTCTTTATTTAAGCAAAGGTGAGGCCAAAGATACCAATATCAAAGCCAGAAATTATATTTTAGCCAATGCCATGGAAGCAATTATTGGCGCAATTTATCTAGATAAGGGTTATGAAGTTTCGCAAATTTTTATTAAAGATAAGATTATCAGTAAATTAGCGGAGATTTTAGAAAAAAAATTATATCAAGATCCCAAGTCGCGTTTTCAGGAAGTTGCTCAGGAAAAAGCCGGGGTGACACCTACTTATAAAGTATTGGAAGAATCAGGCCCTGATCATGATAAACATTTTGTGGTCGGAGTTTTTTTAAAAAAAGATTTGGTAACAAAAGGTGAAGGAACTTCTAAGCAAGAAGCGCAAGTCAATGCTGCCGAAGAAGCTTTGGATATAAAAGATTGGGAATAATTCCAATAAAAAAATCAACATTGTTTAACAGTAGGGAACGTTCTAGAACGTTCCCTACGTAATTTATTTAAAATTTTGCACAATGTTGATTTTTTATTTATCCTGACCTTCGTCAGCCGTAGCTGACTTCGGACAGCGAAGGCTGATCAGCCAAAATCTGCCAGCCTGAAATATTCTCCCTGTCTTTAAATCGTTCGGCTGGGGCTCCTTCAAATTCTATTTCCCAACGGGAATAGCCTGATTCAGTAATTTTAAATTCCAAATACGTCGGGATATCAAGACCTGGCAATTTAATTTTTAAACCAATACGCGCTGTTTTTCCCGTGACTTCAGTAGGATATTCTTTTTCGATTACTTCGCTAAAATTTTTAATACGTATTCTTTTATCCCCGGTATATTCGTCAATCACATGATAAGATTCAAGCGTCTTGGCTTGGTTTAAAATTGTTAAAGCTTCTTGGTTGGTTAAAATACAGCGAAATTCTTTTTGCATAAGTTTAAAAGTTTTTAATAAATTAAATTTATGAATTCAGCTTTTACTTTTTCCATTACTTGTTGCAGTGATTGTTTTTTGGGGTTGTCAATATTTAATTTGTTCGCATAAGCAATTATTTGTTTTGTTTTATGTTTATCAATTCCCATAAAATGAGCTTGAATTTGGTATTTGTTTAAATCAGGTTTAGCCTGAAAAAAATCAATAAAATATTGATACCATTTTATCAATATTTCCTGGTCTTCATCATTCGGCTGTTTTTGAAATTTTAAATATTGTAAAATTTTTGACCAATTATTGTTTTGCCACCAGTACAAATCTTCAACCACTTTTGCTCCTGTAACAGGGATCCAGTAATTCATTTTTTCCATTCCCCCCTCTTTATATGGTAAACCGGTAGCAATATTAAATAACTTGGGCAGGCCTAATTTATCATACCAAAGATGGACTTGCCAGCCTTTTTGAAAATCATCCTGCAGCTTTGTGATTTGATTTAAATCCATTCGAGATTTACCATGAGTCAGGTCCCGGTCAATTTTGGTAATATAACGGGAATCAGGGTAGAGAACAGCTGAATAATAGCGGTCAAGATCATTGATGTTTAAAACATCTTTAATCTGATAGGCAAATTGTAAATGAGTGGCTTGGAATGCCATATTAAATTTTTTCGTGTTTAAGATATTTATTATTTTTATCAAAGAAAAAACGGTATTTTGTTTTTCTACCTTGCAAAGCATCTTTTAACCAGTATTGATCATCTTCCCACATTTGATCTAACGGGATTTTATCAATATTCCACCATTGTGGCAGACATTCTTCGGTTTCAATTAATCTACCGTCATAATTTTTAGTTATAAAAATATGGCAAATTTGATTATTGGCTTCTTTGCCAACCCAAATAAACTCAATATAACCTAAATGCTGTAATTTTTTAGGCTGATAACCGGTTTCTTCTTTAACTTCACGAATTGCTGCTTGTTCAGGTGTTTCATTTTTTTTAACTTTACCGCCCGGTCCGTTCCATTTACCCTGGCCAAACCCTTTTTTCTTCATAATCAAAAGCACTTGATTTTGTTCATTAAGTAAATAACAGAGGTTGGTAAGATAATTAAATTGATGTTTCATGGTTTTATTGTCGCACAAAAAGCAGAGGAACGCAAAACCCGGTCAAATGACCGGGTTTTAATATTTTATTTTTTCTTTTTGCCCTTTTTTTCTTCTTTTTTTGTGCGCCATTTTAAACGAGGATTTTTGACACCGGTAGTTTTCTTTTTTGGTTTTCCCATATTAGTAGTAAATTAAATAATTATTATTTGCGCTTGATCTGAGTTTACTATCATTTTGATTTTTTGTCCATGTTTGAGTTTGGCAGTGGCATTGCCTGCGCCCACAATACAAGGAATATTATGTTCCCTGGCTAAAATTGTGGGATGGGAGGTTAAACTGCCATAATCAGTGATTAAGCCTTTTAATTTATTAAAATATTGTGAATGTTGCGGCTGGACATATTTAGTAACCAAAATATGATTATCAAGCTGATTAAGGTTTTGGCAGTCAGGATCCAGAAAAATATAAGCTTCGGTTTCGCCTGGCTGGGCAGGTAATCCGCTCAATTTTTTGGCATTATTAATTTTAGGTTTACGCCAGTCAGCCGCCTGCCAGTTTTCCAAAGCCAGGCTAATGGCTTTGCCAATATCAATACCTCTTAATTGAGCCGCAGCAATTAACTGAATAAACGCTTGGCCATAAGCCATGTGTTCGTCTTGTTTTGTGCCATATGGCCGGGAATTAGGATTTAATTTTTGATCATGAGTAATGTATTTGGCCAGATCACCGATTTCACCGGTTAAAAGGTTTAGGCGAAATTCAACATCTTGCCGGTCTTCTTTGCCCATTAAATCTTCAATAAGCTGATTAATTTTAGTTAAATCATTCATAAATGATTTTTTATGTTTTTAATATTACCATTTAAAATTATTGGCCGCATTATTTTAATTTCAAAAGCATAACGTATCTCATTTTCTGAAGGTAAGTCATGAAGTACAAAAATTTTTTTATTAAAATGATAGGCAATAGACATTTCCTGTAAGGTTGCTCCGCCAATATAGCCGGAAATATTATTTTTAGGATAATTAACAACTAAAATAGCATCTGAGTTTTCAATTTTATCAAAATGATCTTTGGTAACATTATTGGCAATACAAAATTCATAATCTTCATTAAGATTATCATTTGGTCTCTTAGCACATTCATCAGTTGTTAAGGGAGTAATAACTTCAAATTCTAGCTTTTGTAGCTCATTTTTAATTTTTAGCATTTGCTCAGCAAATTGCATGCTGCCGCAGATTGTTATTTTCATAGGTGTGATTGTGAAATAGGGTAAATGGTGTTTTAGCACTTCTTCGCTAACGCTCATCAGTGACTTCTTTTCGTGTGTAAAACACACTGAGCTCTGAACGCAGTGAAATGCGAAGTGTGACCCGGCTGGGGCTCGAACCCAGGACCCACTGCTTAAGAGGCAGTTGCTCTACCAGCTGAGCTACCGGGCCAATAAAATAAAACTATGCGATAATTTTAGCTGATTTTATTATTTTTTTCAAGTATAAAACCCGCATTGTTTTTATGCGGGTTTTAGTGTTTTTGCACTTGATTGCCTTGTAGGTTTAATAATTAAAACCTTGAGCAAGCTTATCACTAACCCACTCACATGAGCGGACAAATTTTTTACCGGTTGGTGCAAGTTGCTTAGTGATAGGCTCTAAAGCATAATTGGTCAGCCTAGTATTTTTGGCAAAGTCCCAGGCAATCAGCCGTCGTAGACCTTCAGTTGTTAGTCCGGACAGACAGCCTGTAATTAAAGCGATCAGCCAAATCAGCAACGGGTATCCCAAATAAGATTTTGTAATTAAGGCCATGGCGGTTGTAACTATAAGCGTTATTCCCAGACAGAGCCAATGGTTGGTCCGTAAGCTTATTTTATAAAGTGCTTTAATTATACCAAGAAAAGCGATTACCGGTAGGAAAATTATAGTCGAGACTATAATCCCACTAATCAGTCCATAGCTTAACACCCCAGCTACGCCTAAAAAAACAGTGATTTGTCTGATCGCCAAAGCGATGAAAGTATAAAAGTAAGTATAGATCGGGCCTTTTTGATTAAATAATTCATACTGCCGGTAATAATTTTTCATATCGTACAGTGTTTTTTCTGGGTTAAATGAAGTTATTGCAATGCAAAACATAATACTAAAAATTGATATAACCCCAAGCATTAAAAGAATAAATTTTTCTGGTTCAGGGTCATTTGCTGTTGATATCCAGAACTTGCAAAGTGGAATAAACCAGAGCAGATGAATGACACCATGGCTTAACCAGACTAAACCTTTAATGGTGTAGAATCTATTCATTGGATGTGCCCTAAGCCATTTGACGATGGGACTGTTGCTTATGGTAAAAAAATGACGCAACAAGGCGAGAATTTCTTTAATCGGTAGATTGAATTCCAGGTTGTGAGATTGTAAGAATTTTTTTACTTTTTTCAGTAATGCAGATTGCCTTTGAAACATGCTCCTTAATTTTTTCTGGCCTATGGCATATTCTTCCCCCCACCTGGCTAAGGTTTGCTGCCAAGATCTTATTATCTCCTGGCAGATTTCCTGGTACCAGTATCCGCTGACCACACCGAGCAGGCAGCCGATAGGCAGAAGATACTGGTGGATCAGACCAAAACTTAGGATTCCTAAGACACCTCCCCAAAATCCTCCCCACAGATTACGGTTGGCTACGCTTCTTTTTGTCATTTTTTCTCCTCCTTCCTTTGTTCGCCATAGCTTTAGCGACGGCGAATTTATTTCTTGATTTTTAAGAACCTTTTTGGATTTTTAAACTTAGCAGAAAATATGATTTTTGTCAATCACTTGGTAAATGCTATGGCATTGACTTTTAGCTTATTTTCTGTTAAAATTTGTAATATCGCACCTGTAGCTCAACTGGATAGAGCGCCTGGCTTCGGACCAGGAGGTTGAGGGTTCGAGTCCTTCCGGGTGCACCCTTCGTTTTAACTTCGTTAAAAACTCAGGGTGCTTTCAGCACACGAGTGAAGGCACTGATGAGCGTTGGGGAAGAAATGACCATTCTCATAAAGCAAGAGTGATTTTACTCTTGTTTTTTGGTTTTTTAAGGAATTTTGGGTTCGAACGTCCTGTAGGGGTTGTTGACATTAAACTATGATAATAGTGTAATGAATATATAATTATCTAATTTCATTTTATGGAATATGACTTCAATAAAGAAGGGTATTATCTTAGAATAGATGAAAAATCAAACACTATCGATTCTTTAGATAAATTATTATACTTTTTACAGCATGTTGATGTTGATAATGTATTTTATTGGAAATGGGCGATGATAGCTTTGCATAATTGCTTTTATAGTAGTATGATTCTATGCTTGATTGGAGCTAATCCACAAAATATTATAACAAACAAGAAGCAACACACTGATGACAAGGCCAAAATTCTAAGTTTTTATGATGCGTTAAAGCGTGTCCAAAATCCAACTTACATGAACTTATACGATAATAGTAAATGTTTAGCTATTGAGCATAATCAGTATAATAGCATCGAGCATTTAAATGATTTAATTAGAAATCAATTTATGCACTATAAGCCGGCATTGATATCATATGGCATTGGTGGTTTTTTAGAAATTATAAATGATGTTTTACCTATGACTAGATTTTTATTAACAATGAGTGGTAATATTAGGTTAAATGAAGAAGAAGTAACTCACATAAACAATACTATTGACGAGGTAGATAGAATAACAAAAAAAATTATTGATGATTATAGAATTAAATAAAATGACATATTATGACAAAGAAAAAATTGAAAGGCAATTTATTGGAAGATATAACTGAGCAACTATGTTCAGGAATTAAGGGGTCTAAAGTTAGGAAAAGGGTTAAAATAGATGGTAAATTTAGCGGAAGAAAAAGAGAAATAGATATTCTTATTAATGGGAAATGTGGAGTTTTTGATGTACAGGTAGCAATTGAATCAAAGAATCAAAGTCGTCCAGTAGATGTCGATAAGGTGGAAGCCTTTAGCACAAAATTAAAGGACATAGGGGCAGATCTTGGAATAATGGTATGTGCAAATGGATTTACTACAACAGCACGTAAAATTGCGGAAAAAGAAGGAATACAACTCTATGAGGTTTATGATAAAAAATTAGGAAATACCAATCTTCTAATACCGGTGCGATACGCTGTCCCAATAATGAATACTTTTAATGCCCAAGTTGGACACCGTTCAGCAGGCCCTTTTACGATTCCACAAGATGTTACGCAATGGCGCATCTATATAGATAACAAATTAATGGGCATAGAACAACTGGCTAACTACGCATGGAATAAAGGAATGATCCCTCAACTTGCAGGTAAGCATATTGCTGACTTTGGTGCTGTCACATTAAGTGACGTTAAGGATCCAAAAAGCGTTCAATACTGCGAATTAAAACTCGAAATAGAAGTTATCGAAAAATACTATTTAAAAATATATCCGGCATCTTTCATGAAAAATTTAGTGAGTGGTAAGAAAAATATAAATTTATGTATTGATGCTTATTGTAAAGAATTAGATATGATCAAAAACGGATGGAAAGTATATAACACAAAAGAAGAGTTAGATTTAGCAGCAGATATAGAAAATCAACCAGAGGAGGTTAGAAATCTATTTTTAAGAGAAAATTATAGCATTAATGATTAGGCAGTGGCGTTAAAAACTTAATAAATTAACTATAGTATTATGCCTTTGACTCAAAAAGACATTGATGCCTGTCCGCCTTTGGCGGGAGCTAAAGGCCGTTCACTATAGGGTAACTGGCGAAGAACTGACCAATGAACAAGCCTGGGAAATGGGCATGTCATTGATGAAGTTCTTCACTACATTGTACAAAAATGAACAAAAGGATAAAACGGTGGAATAATGTTATCTTTTGTACAACACCCTGTGGAAAGTTTACTCGTGGTTCCACCTAAAAGGTTCGAACCTTGTCCCGTAGGGTGCACCCTTCAGCACACACATGCGAAGGCACTGACGAGCATTGGGGGGAAGAAGTGACACTTATACTAAACTGGAGTTTAATACCAAAGCTTAAACTAATCATAAATCGCGATTACAATCCGCGATTTTTTTCCCATTGGGGTACACCAAATCAAATAAAAAAATTCAGCAGAAATGCTGATTTTTTGTTAAAAGTTCTTTTTAAAAAAATGAAGGGGCAGAGCTGCTATTTGCAGTTGCCCCACATAAACCTAGGTTTCGCCAACTGTGTACCCGAACATGTTTACCTCCTTTCGGGTTGTTGGTTGTTTTGGTCTTGATTTTTATAATTGCATTATAGCACATTTTTGTAATATTGTCAATAGTTTTTAAAAATTAAATCGTAATTTGAGATATTTTTTGCTATAATTTAATATATTAGACATTAGTAATGGAAAATTAATAGCCAGTACCTAAAGCCCAATTACCATTATTATGATTATTCTTCAAGTATTATGATTATTCTTCAAGTTTTATATTTTATGCTGCCGGCTTATTGTGCCAATATGGCGCCGGTTTTTGCCACTAAAATTTTTGGCCAAAAATTTAATTGGCCGCTTGATTTTGGTTTGCAAATAAAAGACAAACCTTTATTGGGTAAAAATAAAACTTGGCGAGGATTAGCGGCCGGAATTATTTTAGGTATTGTAATCGTTTATTTACAAAGATATTTGTATAATTTGGACTGGGCTAAAGACTTAAGCTTGTTTGATTATTCTAAAATCAATCTTTGGCTGGCCGGTTTTTTATTTGGTTTTGGCGTGATTTTGGGCGATGCCATTAAAAGTTTGATTAAACGCCGGAAAAATTTGCAGCCCGGCGCCAAGTGGTTCCCCTGGGACCAGATGGATTTTTTAGGAGCTTTGGTTTTGATTCATTTTGTTTATATCCCGGATTTATTGGTTGTTTTAATAATAATTATTGTTTCACCTTTTTTACCTTTAATAACCAATTATGTGGGTTATATTTTGAATATTAAAAAAGTGGCTTGGTAAACTTTTTAAAATCAATAATCAAACGATTTTTGATTTATTTATAATTGTTTTCAGGTATTTGATTATTGATCATTGATTATTACATTTATGGGGTTTAACGATTGGTATAAAAAATTTAAAAAAGATTCCGTTCAATGGCGGGCCAAATATTTTAAGCCGGCTTTAGTTTTATTAACCAAATTAAAAATAAAACCTGATGATATTACTGTGTTTCGGTTGTTGCTTGTTTTTCCTTTAGCTTATTTTTTTTATTTAGAGAATTTATGGGGAGTTTTTCTTGTTTATGTTTTATTTTGGCTGCTGGATTTACTGGACGGCGCTTTGGCTCGTTATTTGAATCTTCAGCATGATAAAGGCCGTTTTTTGGATTCAGTAGTTGATAATTTTATGTATGCGTTTTTAATGCTGGGTTTTATTTATTTACAAGCAGCTTGGGTTTGGCTTTTGGCTTATAATATTTTAATTGAATTATTTACCCAGTTATTGGCAACAATCCATAAACGTATTAATACTCCAACCGACTGGCTGATTAAAATTACGCCAGATATCCCGTATTTTAAAAGTTTTAGTCATTTGGCTTTATTAATTTATTGGCTCGGCTATAATATTTTGAATCCTTTTTATTTGATTTTAAATATTTGGCTGACTTTGACAGCT
>WJKP01000048.1 GCA_014729025.1 Candidatus Buchananbacteria bacterium | reverse complement strand
TTGCCCCGAGTGTTTGTTTAAATTTTTGGGTACATTGGGGTTTGGCGAAGAAAAATGTCCTCCGTCAGCTTAAAAAATAAATCAGAATATTGTTAATCATTTTAAAAAAAGACTGCTATCGCAGTCTTTTAAAATTGACTTTTTCACTAAGAATCAGTATATTGAATAAACAAGAGGATAAGCATAAATCCTTATTTTTTATAATTAAAAAGTAATAATTGGGCAGCCTAGATTAGTCAATGAATATATTTTGATTTATAATATCCAGTGCCTAACTATCAAATTCAATTATGAATGTTACAGAATTAGCCAGAAAACTTAAATTAACTACAACAGAACTTTTGGAGATATTGCCGGAGTTTGGTTTTGATATTGGTAAAAAAGCAATTAAAGTTGATGATAAAGTGGCACGTAAAATTTTGGATAAAAGCTCTGAGATTAAAGATAAAATAGAAACCAATAAAAAAGACAAATTAGAAGAATTCAAAAAATTACAGGAGCAAGAAGGTGTTAGTGAAGAGAAAAAAGAAGTTGAAGTGCCTTCGGTCGTAACAGTTAGGGAGTTGGCATGGATAATTGATCAGCCGGTTAATCAAGTTATTAAAGAATTAATGAAAAACGGAGTAATGGCTTCTTTAAATGAAAGAATTGATTTTGAAACAGCTTCTATTATTGCCGATGAATTTAATGTGATATTAAAATTAGCTGAGGATTTAGAAAAACCAGAAGTAAAGAGAGAAGATATTAAATCAATTATTGGCCGTGAACAAAAATCTAATTTAAAACCCAGAGCACCGGTCGTAGTGGTTATGGGGCATGTTGATCATGGTAAAACCAAATTACTTGATACGATCCGTAAAGCCAATGTTGTGGAAGAAGAAGCAGGCGGAATTACTCAGCATATTGGCGCTTATCAGGTTGAAAAAAAAGATAATAAAATCACTTTTATTGATACACCAGGCCATGAAGCTTTTACAGCTATGAGATCAAGAGGCGCGAAAATAGCTGATGTGGCAATTTTGGTTGTTGCTGCTAATGATAGTATAAAACCGCAAACAGTAGAAGCTATTAAAATTATTCAGCAGGCCAAAATTCCTATGATTGTGGCAATTAATAAGATTGATTTGCCAGAAGCTGACATTGAAAAAGTTAAGCAAGATTTATCAGCCATGAATTTAACTCCTGAGGATTGGGGCGGTGATACTATTACAGTACCGATTTCAGCCAAAGAAAATGTTGGCCTGGATAATTTATTGGATACGATTTTATTAGTTAGTGAAATGGAAAAAGATAAGATAGTGGCCAATCCTGACAAAGAGGCAGTTGGCACAATAATTGAATCACATATTGATAAAGGTGAAGGTCCGGTGGCAACTATTTTGGTGCAAAACGGCACTTTGCAAGTCAGTGATAATATTTGTATTGATGATGTATTTTTTGGCAAAGCCAGAAATTTAAAAAATTATAAAAATAAAACAATTACCACGGCTGGGCCTTCAGTCCCGGTTAAAGTGATTGGTTTAAAATATGCGCCCAAAGTTGGAGATATTGTGGAGGTTAAATGTAAAATTGAAAGAAAACATAAGAAAACCAAGGCTTTTGATATTAGTAAAGAAGAATCAGCTATAAAACAGCCGGTTATAAGTGAAGAAGACTCAGAAGAAACAGGTGTTAAAACAATTAATTTAATTATTAGAGCCGATGTTTTGGGTTCTTTGGAAGCAATTACCGAATCATTGGAAAAAATAGATACAGAAGAAGTTAAAGTTAAAGTTATTTCCAAAGGCTTGGGCAATATTACTGATACTGATATTAATTTGGCTGATAGCGCAGACGCTTTAATTATTGGTTTTAATGTTAAAGCTATTCCTTTAGCTCAGGATTTGGCCAGAGAAAAAAATATAGAAATTCAATATTATGATGTTATTTATAAATTAATCGAAGATATCAAAGATCGTTTGTCAAAATTGCTTTCACCGGAAATAATCAGACATGATCTGGGTAAATTAAAAGTTTTGGCAATTTTTAGAACCGAATCTAAAAGCATGATTATTGGCGGCAAAGTTTTGGAAGGAAAAGTGGTTAATCCAGCCAAAGCCGATGTTTTGCGCGATAAAGAATTAATTTTTAGCGGTGAAATAACTGAATTACAAGCCGGCAAACAAGAAGTTAATGAAGTGCCAGAAGGTCAGGAATGCGGTTTAAAATTTGAAGGCAAACCAGAAATACAAGAAAACGATGTTTTGCAAGTTTATCAGGAAGAAGTTGTAACTAAAAAATTATAAAAAAAGAAAACCGGCCCAGAAAACTGAGCCGGTGGTTGTTGGTTAGTCATAGAGCTTACCCGAGATATTATCCGCTTTATCCCATGCCCACAGACCTAGCAGCATTAGCCCTATCACGCTAAGTGAAAAGCCCAGCGCGATTATGAAAAGCCAAGCTGCTATCTGTGCAAGGACCAGCAACATCTCAGAAGCTAACCCCAATTTTGTGAGAATACCGGTTGCAATGAGTAGAGTGGTAATTACCACCCACCAAACAATGATGAAAACCGGTATTGACCTGACGTTTTTCTTTCGATGCTTTCTGACGATAATCAAGGCGATGAGTATTGCCGGAAAGCAAATCAGGGTATTGATTATGGCAAAGGCTGCCATAAACTCCAGTTTGTATAGCAAGTAGGTAAAAGTGATGCTCACCCACCAGCCAGAGATAAGCCAGGGAGACTCTTTAAAGTATGCCAGGTTGTAGATATTCAGCCAAAGCCCCCTTTTCTTGGGGGGTGATGTGTAATAGTTTCTAATGATAGCCAAGATGAAACCTACTACACACAGCACCGTGTTTATTGCTACGAAAATTTCAAAAGTCATTTCTTCCCTCCTTATTAAAGGGGTTTGTTCGTTGCCTATTGATATTCATTCTTATTATTAAATTATAGCATATTTTAATAAAAATGTCAATAGTGATTAATAAATAACTTAATTTTTATGCCTGAAATTAGCTTGAATTTATCAAATTTTGAGCAAGAAGTTTTACAAAGTAATGTTCCTGTTTTGGTTGATTTTTGGGCTGAATGGTGCGGGCCATGTAAAATGATGAGCCCTATTTTAGAAGAATTAGCTGAAAATATGGCTGATCAGCCGGTTAAAATTGCCAAATGTAATGTTGACGAAAACGGCGAATTAGCTGAAAAATATGAAATTATGTCAATTCCGGCTTTTAAAATTTTTAAAAACGGCCAGGTTGTTGAAGAATGGGCTGGCGCTCAAAGTTTGGAGGCTTTAAAAGAAAAATTGGAAAAATATATTGAAAAATAGTTTGTAGTCTAAAGGTTAAGATGCGGGTTAAGCCATGGAAATTGGTATTTAGTCTTTTTTGATTTACAACTATAGGCTGAATTAGCTTCATTAACCTTATAACTAATAATCTTTAATATAATTATGCCGGAAATTTATGATTTGATTATTGTGGGTGGCGGACCGGCTGGATTAACAGCTGGTATTTATGCTTCACGCCGTAAATTAAAAAATTTAGTAATTACCAAAGATATTGGGGGGCAAGCTGCTACAGTACCTAAAATTGAAAATTATCCAGGGTTTATGGAAATTGATGGTTTTAATTTAACTGAGACCATGAAAAAACAAGCTGAAGCGTTTGGTACTGAATTTATTTTTCAAGAAGTTAAAAAAATTAGTCAGGAAAAACATTTATTTAAAGCTGAAACTATAACTGGTGAGCAATATTTGGCTCAATCTTTGATTTTATCTTTTGGTGTAACCCCGCGTAATTTGGATGTGCCAGGTGAAGTTGAATTTACTAATAAAGGCGTGACTTATTGCGCTAATTGTGATGCGCCTTTGTATAAGGATAAAATCGTGGCTGTTGTGGGCGGTGGCAATTCAGCTTTAGACGCTGCTGAATATTTGTCTAAAATTGCTCAAAAAGTTTATTTAATTCATCGCCGATCCGAATTTCGAGGTGATGAGGTTTTGGTTGATAAAATAAAAAATAAAGCTAATATTGAATTGGTTTTGAATAGCACCGTCCAAGAAATTAAAGGCGATAAATTTGTGCAAAGTATTAATATTGAAAATCTAAAAACCAAAGAAATAAGCAATTTGGAGGTTGATGGCGTGTTTATTGAAATCGGGCATGTGGTTAGTGCTGATCCGGTTCGTCAAACGGTTGATTTGGATAAACAAAACCAAATTGTTATTGATGATTATTGCCATACCAGTCAGCCAGGTATTTTTGCAGCCGGTGATGTTGCTTCCGGAGAATATAAGCAAATTATTATTGCGGCTGGTGAAGGTGCCAAGGCTGCTTTATCAGCTTATAAATATTTGCAGCATAAAAAAGGTGAAAAAGGAGAGGTTTTGGATTGGTCATTAAATTAATTTTTTTATGAAGTTATCAAACAGGGCTCAAAACACGCCGGCCTCACCGATTAGAAAATTTGCCCATTTGGAAACTGAAGCGGTAAAAAAAGGCATTAAAGTTTTCCATTTTAATATTGGCCAGCCTGATATGCAGACCCCCCAACGGATCAGGAAAATTTTCCGTCGCTTTAAAGGCAAAATTGTTTTATATGCCCCGTCACGCGGTATACCTGAAACAATTACTGCTTGGCAAAAATATTATTTAAGCCATGGAATAAGTTTGACTGCTGAAGATATTATTGTGACCATGGGCGGGTCAGAAGCGATTTTATTTGCTTTAATGGCGGTTTGTGATCCGGCTGATGAAGTTGTGGTTTTTGAACCTTTTTATACCAATTATACTGGTTTTGCAGCCATGACTAATACTAAACTAGTGCCTTTAACAACGACTTCTGAAAATAATTGGCAATTAGGTGATCTTGATTTTATTCAATCTAAAATAACAGATAAAACCAAAGCTATTTTGATTTGTAATCCTAATAATCCGACTGGTGCCGTTTATAATAAAGATGAGCTACAAAAATTAGTCAATCTAGCTTATAAAAATAATTTATATTTGATTTCTGACGAAGTTTATCGCGAGTTTATTTTTAACGGAGAAGAGCATTATTCTGTTTTAGATTTTCCGGAAATCAGAGATCGGGCAATTGTGATTGATTCGGTTTCCAAGCGTTTTAACCATTGCGGCGGTCGGGTTGGCTGTTTAGTATCTCGTAATCAGGAATTGATAAACAGTGTTTTAAAATTTGCCCAAGCCCGATTGGCTGTACCGACCTTGGAGCAATTATCGGTTATACCTTTATTAAATGCGCCCAAAGAATATACTGATTCGGCCAAGCAAGAATATAAAAAAAGACGCGATATTATTTATGATATTTTAAAAACCATTCCCGGAGTTGAATGTACTTTACCTAAAGGTTCGTTTTATATAATCGCCAAATTACCGATCACTGATGCTGAAGATTTTGTGGCTTGGATGTTAACAGATTTTTCTTATAATAATCAGACTGTGATGGTTACTCCGGCTGAGTCTTTTTATTTAACACCTGGGTTAGGCAAAAACGAAATCAGAATAGCTTATGTTTTAAATGAAAAAGATACCAGGCAAGCTATGGACGTTTTTAAAAAAGGTCTGGAAAAATACTTACAATTAAAATTGAATTAAGTACAATAAAGAAAATTTGAATACTTTAAAATAACAATCAAAGGAGGCCAAAATGCCGAACAACAGCAAAGAAAAGGTAGTTAAGCAAATAAGGCCAGGTATGATCATTGCCTATCATGCTGAAACCGGCTGTATTAGTTTTTGGGATGAGGATAATTCTAAGCCTTATTATTTTGCTGGCGGAGACAATAAACTGCTAATAACTGGGTTAAGTGAAAAGCAGTTTATGGGAATAGCCAGTTTATTAGCTAAAATTCATGACCTGGAAATAACGCAGTTGTCAGTCAAAGACGGTTATGTTAGATTTTTATTCAAGTAAATTGCTAAAGATCGCGAGGAGAATTAATCTAATTCTCCTCTTTTATTTTTTTGTAAATTTGTTATTATAAAATATATGGATAAAAAAACAAAAGCCAAATTTATTAATCAGGATTTTCTTTATGCAATAATTGGAGCCACACAAAATCAGGCAAAGTATGGTCATAAAGTTTTAATTGATTTAAAAAACAAAGGTTATAATGTAATACCTGTAAATCCTAATTATGATGAAATCGCCGGTTTAAAATGTTATCCTGATTTAATTTCCTTGGATGAAAGACCAGATGTGGTAGTTTTAGTAGTTGGTGAGAAAAATGCAGAAAAAGTTGTCCATGATTGTGTTGATTTAAATTTAAACAGGATTTGGTTCCAGCCGGGTTCTGAGTATGAGAAAGCCGTTAAACTGGCTGATAATGCCGGTTTTGAAACAGTGATTGGCGAATGTATTATGGTTCAAACAAATAAAGTCAAAGAAAATTGATATATTTTCAAAAAAGGAGGAAGAAATGCTACCGAATTTGCAAGGATCGTTTATTCAGTTAGCCGGGGCACAGATCAATATTGATCATTGTCAGGTTAACGAATTGCAAGCATTGTTGGGTAAACCAACTGTAATTATTGGCCCGGCTAATATAAAAATGCTGAGCTTTGATTGGCAGTTTGGTATTATCAATGCTTTTCCCGGCCAAGTAGAAAAACTTTGCCCGTCAACGCAAATTCAATTATTGCATTTTGTCTTGGATCAAGAAATTGCTTTGCCTGATATAATTTCTTGGTACCAGTGCGAGCCGGCATATTATTTTATTGAATCTGATTCCGGCTTGGAACATTATGCAATTTTTAGTTTGCGCATGCAAGTGAAGTTTTATCCTGAAAATAGTCTGGTTAAGGTAATTGGTTTTGTTAATCAAGACCATGTGCTTAATTGTACTTGTCCAGAATGTTGTTTAATCAGAGATCAGGTTAAAACAGTCAAAAAACTTGAGAGAGTTATCACTCAGCTTCATTAAAAAACCTTCTGCCAGGCAGAAGGTTTTAAATTTGAAAAATTTTTAGTTTTAGCGTAAAATCTTTAATATAATGATTAACTTTAATTAACGGGTAGCCTGAATTCATTCGCAGGAATTCGTTTTTACCCCCAGGTGATTTAAATATGAAAGAATACAAGCCAAAAGAAATTGAGCCCAAGTGGCAAAAATATTGGGAGGATAAAGAATTATACAAAGCTGATGATTTGTCACCAAAGCCCAAATATTATTATTTAATTGAATTTCCTTATCCATCGGCCGAAGGTTTGCATGTCGGGCATCCGCGTTCTTATACTGCCTTGGATATTTTGGCTCGTAAAAAAAGAATGCAGGGTTTTAATGTTTTATACCCGATTGGCTGGGATGCTTTTGGTTTGCCGGCTGAAAATTATGCCATTAAAACCGGTACGCATCCGCGAGTTAAGACTGAAGAAAATGTTCAAAATTTTAAACGCCAATTAAAAGCCTTGGGTTATTCGTTTGATTGGTCACGGGAAATTAATACCACCGATCCTCAGTATTATAAATGGACTCAATGGATTTTTTTACAGTTATTTAAAAAGAATTTGGCGTATAAAGCGAAAATGGATATTAATTGGTGTACTGCTTGTAATGTAGGATTGGCTAATGAAGAAGTGGTTGACGGCAAATGCGAACGTTGCGGCGGTGAAGTTGTGCGTAAAGAAAGAGAGCAGTGGTTGCTAAAAATCACCGAATACGCTGATCGCTTACTGGCTGATTTGGACAAGGTTGATTATTGGGAAAAAATAAAAAAGCAACAGATTGATTGGATTGGCAAGTCTTATGGTGCTCAGGTGGTTTTTAAAATTAAATCATCTACTATGCTCAAAGGCGAACATATGTATGATTTGTCGGTTTATACGACCAGACCGGATACTTTATTTGGCGCCACTTTTATGGCCGTGGCACCGGAACATGAATTAATTGAAAAGTTTAAGCATCAAATTGATAATCATGAAGAAGTTAAAGATTATGTTGAACAAGCTAAACATAAGTCAGAATTGGAACGGACTAATTTGGAAAAAGTCAAAACCGGACTTGAACTGCATGGTTTAAAAGCGATTAACCCGGTTAATGATGAAGAAATTCCTGTTTTTACAGCTGATTATGTTTTGGCTACTTATGGCACAGGTGCTGTAATGGCTGTGCCGGCGCATGATCAGCGTGATTATGAATTTGCTCATAAATATAATTTACCGGTCAAAGAAGTTATCCGACCTTATTTGTTAGGAGCGCTGGCCGGTTGTGATAAAGCGATTGAAAAAGAATTTAAAAAATTAGAAATAGCTTATTTTTATCATGAAGAATCGTCTGTTTATTATATTGAAGCTGATGTGAAATTAAAACAGTCCATTTTTCAATTAATAAAAAAATATATCAGTCCTAATTACTATGCTGATTTATGGATTAATGGTGTTATTTATATTATTAGTCAGTCTGATATTTTTGATTTGCATGATAAAAAACAATTTAAAAAAGCACAGGAATTGGTTGGGGCAATGGAAATTCCTCAGGAATATGCAGATTTAAAAAAGATTCAAAAAGAATGGCAGGATTTTATTTTTGATCCAATTTGGGATCAGGTGGCCTTACCCAAGGCCTATGAAAGTGATGGATTTTTAGTTAATTCCGAGTTTTTAAATGGTTTGGGTTTACAAAAAGCGACTGATAAAATTTGTGATTGGCTGAAAAAACAAGGCAAAGGTTTTCGTACAACTGATTATCATTTGCGGGACTGGGTTTTTTCCCGCCAACGTTATTGGGGTGAGCCGATTCCGATTATAATTTGTCCCAAATGCGGTTATGTACCGGTGCCGGAAGATGATTTGCCAGTCAAATTGCCTGAAATGAAAAATTACCGGACAACCAAAACAGGTGATTCACCTTTGGCTTTAGCAAAAGACTGGTTAAATGTAGCTTGTCCTCAATGTGGCAGCCGGTCGCAAAGAGAAACCGATACTATGCCGCAATGGGCTGGTTCTTCCTGGTATTTTTTGCGTTATGTTGATCCGCATAATGATCAGGCTTTGGCTGATAAAGATAAATTAAAATACTGGACACCGGTTGATTGGTATAATGGCGGGATGGAACACACGACTTTACATTTATTGTATTCAAGATTTTGGCATAAATTTTTATACGATATTAAAGTTGTACCAACCCCAGAACCTTATGCCAAAAGAACTTCGCATGGTTTTATTTTGGGGGAGGACGGGGAAAAAATGTCAAAATCAAGAGGGAATGTAATTAATCCAGATGATGTAATTAAAGAATACGGCGCTGATACTTTTCGGGTTTATATAATGTTTATGGGACCTTTTGATCAGGCAACACCCTGGAATACTCAAGGAGTAGTAGGAGTGAGAAGGTTTATTGAAAAAGTTTGGCAGATTGGTCATAATTTAGATAATAAAAAACGAGGCAATGATGATGATTTAGTCAGGTTAACTCATAAAACTATTCAGCAAATTACCAAACAAACCGAAAGTTTGGATTTAAATACTTGTGTTTCAGCTTTTATGATTTTAATTAATAAGTATCAGGAGGAAGGCTGTAATTCTGAAAATTTTGAATTATTTTTAAAAATTTTTGCGCCTCTTGCTCCGCATGTTTGTGAAGAATTATGGTCAAATTTAGGGCATCAGGATTCTATTTTTTTAGAAGCTTGGCCCGAATATGATAAAAGATTAGTCAAAGCAACTGTTAAAGAAATACCAGTACAAATCAATGGTAAAGTCAGGTCAAAAATTTTTATAGCCGAAGATTTGGCTGAATCAGCAGTTAAAGAAAAAGTTTTAACTGATGAAAAAGTTAAAGAATGGCTACAGGATAAACCAATCAAGCAGTTTATTTATGTTAAAGATAAAATAATCAATATTGTGATATAATAAAAGCAGAGAACATTTTGTTCTCTGCTTTTTAATCAAACAAAAAATAAATGCTTAAGAAAAAACATTTTTTTAATCGAGCTTTAAGAATTTTATTAATTACTAATGGCCTGATTTTAATTGCCAATGCCATGCTGGGTCCGATTTATGCTCTGTTTGTTGAAAAAATCGGTGGTGATTTGCTTGATGCCAGTTTAACTGTGGCTGTTTTTGCTATAGCTGCCGGTCTGGCTTCTTTGGTTTCAGGGCATTATTCTGACAGAATAAAAGAAAATGAATTAATTATTGTTTCAGGCTATACATTAATTGGTTTAGGTTATTTATTATATATGTTTGTCGCTAATATTTGGTTTTTGTTTTTGGTTATGGCAATTATCGGTATTGGTGAAGCAATTTATTCACCGGCATTTGATTCACTTTACACAAAACATATTGATAACCATAAAGCTGGTTTGGAATGGGGAGCTTGGGAAACCATGAATTATTTTATATATGGGTTAGGTGCGGCAATTGGCGGGTTATTGGTTAGTATTTTTGGGTTTGAATTATTATTTTTTATTATGATGCTGCTTTGTTTTGGCAGTGCGCTGTATATTTATTTATTGCCAAGGAAAATTTTATAAATATAATAAAGTCATTTTTTGATAATCTCAGCATGATAGCTTTTTATGGAAATAAAGGATTTATACAATTTAATTAGGGTTGTGCCGGATTTTCCCAAGTCAGGGATTAGTTTTTATGATATAACCACTTTGCTGGAAAATGCCCAGGCTTTTCAATTAATAATTGATAAACTGGCTGAGCCTTATCAACAAATTGAAGTTGATAAATTTGTAGGTATTGACGCGCGCGGCTTTTTATTGGCAGCACCTTTGGCTTATAAATTAGGCAAAGGTTTGGCAATTGTACGTAAAAAGGGCAAATTGCCTTATCAGACTTTTTCTCAGCAATATGAACTGGAATACGGCGCTGATACAATTGAAATGCATCATGATACGATCGATCCTGGTGAAAAAGTAGCGATCATTGATGATGTTTTAGCTACTGGCGGCACAATGCAAGCCACGATCGATTTGCTGCATCAATTTGAGGCTGAAATTGTTGTCATTAGTTTTTTAGCTGAATTGGGATTTTTAAACGGTAAAGATAATATTAAACATTATCCTATATATTCACTTTTAACATTTAATGAATAATTTGATTTTCGGGTAGATGTAAATTTATTCGCAGCTTAAGATTTGAATGAATTCAAACCCACCCAGACAAAAAGTATAATTTATGGTTGAACAAAAAGCACAAATCGGAGTTTTTGGGGGATCAGGGTTTTATGATTTATTGGATAATTCTGACGAATTAGAATTAAAAACAGAATTTGGTCAGCCGTCAGCTAAGATCAGATTGGGTAAAATAGCCGGCAAAAAAGTAGCTTTTTTACCGCGACATGGTGACAAACATACTATCCCGCCTCATCAGGTTAATTATAAAGCCAATATTGAAGCTTTTAAACAATTAGGTGTTAAGCAGATTATTGCCCCTTGTGCGGCTGGTTCTTTGCAGCCACAGGTAAAGCCTGGTGATTTTGTGATTTTAGATCAGTTTGTTGATAGGACAAAAGGCAGAGATGATACTTTTTTTTATGGTCCGCAAGTCGCGCATATTGGCGGTGCTGATCCTTATTGTCCTGGTTTGGCCAAACAGGCAATTCAGGCTTGTCAGGATTTGCAAATTAATGTTCATGAACAAGGCACTGTCGCGGTAGTTAATGGCCCGCGGTTTTCCACCAGAGCAGAATCAAGATGGTTTTCAGCTCAAGGTTGGCAAGTTATTAATATGACTCAGTATCCGGAAGTTATTTTAGCCAGGGAAAAAGAAATATGTTATTGCGGTATAGCTTTAATTACTGATTTTGATACAGGGCTTGAGGGTATGCAGGATATTTTTCCGGTTTCTCTGGAAGAAGTAATAAAGGTTTTTAAACAGAATAATATTAAAGTTAAAAAACTTATTTTTGAAATAATAAAAAATTTACCAAATCAAGCTGAGTGTCGGTGCCGGCAGTCTTTAAGCAATGCTTTGTTTTAGTTGAGGATAACTAAGCAAAAAGATTTGTGTTTTTTTAAAATATTTGTTAAAATAAATTAAATATTAAATATGGAAATCGCGTCATCAATAAATTTAATTGATAAAAACTTTATGGAGTATAAAGAGGATTTTTGTTTTCTCTTTTTTATTTTTTCTTGATTAACAAATAACATATTTATACAAATCTAATTTCTAATTAAAATTTTTATGCCTAATTTATTAAAAAACGTGCAATCTTCTTTTAAAGAAACATTTAATGATAAGCTGGCGATTGCTTTTATGGCTTTAATTTTAGTGGTAGCGATTAATCATATTGTTTTTTCTTATCTTTTATTTGATAGAGAAAAAGCTGGTGCTTCTTTTAGTTCGACTTCAGTAATTGCCAATAATTTTACGGTTTTTGGTGATCAGAGTGTTTACGCCGGCACTAATGATATTGTTTTGGCTGAATTTTATATCCCGGACGCCTGGGGTAACGATAATGTGGTTTGTAATTATAGTTTGTCTAATCCTTGTATAACTTTTGTTGATGGTGATGGTACTGTCACTACCGGTAGTGGTTCAGCTGATGACGGCGCAATAAATTTGTTTGATACAGAGCCCAACGGTGTATTTGATAATTTAGCTTTTCAAGCTAGTGATGGTATTTGTACAGATAGTCTCACTACACCAACTTGTGTTTATCAAGATAGCGGCGGGGATTGCGATGTAACGGATGGAGACAGCCATAGTTATCTTTTAGATTCTTCTGGTTTGGGTTGTGGTACAGCAGCTGATGTTTTGGTGACAACTAGCACCATAAGCCCAACAACTCCGAGTTGGGTACATACAGAGCTGATTAATAACAATGGTGCTTATGACGATGGAGAAGATATTTATATTTCTACAGCCTTTGAAGATCTGGTTTTAGCTCAAGGTAATTATTGGGGGCAAGCTTATACCGGCCAATGGCAGGGGGATGTTGCCAGCACTAACTGGGTTGGCTTGGGCAGTCCTGGCGGTGAAGGTTTTATTGATTTAGAACCCAGTTATGGAGCGGGTGACGGAATTTTTCAAGGAAGCCAAGCAACAACTAATAATGAGCCGGCTATAATTGATTTGGATGGGGATTCTTTATATACTGATGGACCAGATCAATTAATTGAGGCTGATGGCAGTGCCAGTGACGGTATTGGTACTGATGATGATAATTTAGCGGATGGCGCATCATTAACGCCTTTATTAACTTCTGATAATGTTTGTATGAATAGCCTTTGGGTGGGAGTCTCTTCAAATATGATGATTTATGTTGATGGTGATGGTGATTGTATGCCTGGTAGCGGCGGAACAGACGTTTTATTAAGAGATGATAGTGGTAATGGTTTGAGTAATATTATTGCTAATTTTGGTAGTTGGCCGTATTTGTTTTTTAATGCTGGTGGCCTCTTACTTTATGTTGATGATCCGGCATTACCAAATACAGGTGCTTATACTTATGGTTCTGGCGCAGTAGCTACAGAATCTTTATGGTTAGAAGTTCAAGGTGAAAATATTTGGCATCCTAATGTAGAAGGTTTGCCAGGTAGGTTGCTTGAAGCTGATGGTACTGCTAGTACAGGCGTAGGTGCTAATGATGATGCCGTAGCTCGTAATGTTTCATTAAACGTTTTGTCGCCATCAGATGATGTTTGCGGTGGAACTTTAACTACTCTGGGTGGCGGTATAGAGGATATTTATGTTGATGGCAATGGTGATTGTACGCCTGGCAATGGTGGTAGTGATGTTATTTTATTAGATCAGACCGGTGACGGTTTAACATCTGCTACTGTTTATGGCGGTACTTGGGCCAGTTTAGCTTATTCAGTTTTTTATTTTAATAATATTGGCGGTCCTGGTTATGATTATGGAGCTGGCGCAGCAGCCACAGAATCTTTATGGTTGCCAATTTGGGGTTCTCAAACTTATTCTTCTTCAGCCGATGTTGAGATTCAGTCTCAGTCGGGTAAAGTTCCTGGTGATACTTTGACTGACTTGAGTACAGCAAGTGGTCCTAATGGCCAGCCTTTGATTTATGCTGATGCTGACGGGTCAGGTACATTGACCGCTAATGATACGGTCTTGGAAGATTTTGGTAATGCTCAGTACGGCCCCAACGGACCCAGTTGTACTTCGCCGTCACCGCATACCGGAACTTGCGTGCCTAATGGCGTGATTGATCAGCGTCAAGATATGTTTAACCAAGCAGTATTTGGCAATGCCGGGACAGCGGATTCTAATGCTGGCGATTTGACAAATTTAAGATTTTATGCCGATCCTTGGTTTTTTGGAGGGGATGGAAAATGCGCAGGTGATGCCAATGATACTTTAATTGGTACTTTTACCACGGATGCGTTTGGTAATTCTTTGGCTAATTTTTCCAATATTCAGTATCCGGTTTTTTACAGAGGTTGTATAGTTGCTGATATTCCCCAAACAGCCAGAGGTAGAACAATTCGCTTTAAAATACCTCAGCTAGTGGATAATAATTCTAATGGTTTATATGATACCGGTGATAAAGGATATTTCAGTTTTTCAGATCTTGACGGACCGACTGACGGAGATATTTTAGCACCTGATACTTTTACTATAAACCCAATTTATAAAAGAGGTAAAAAAGAAATAGGGCCAATAGTACCCAAAGAAGAACCAGCTGAAGCGCCCAAACCAAGCCCTATTATTGATTTGCCCGAAGGAGTGGCAGTCGGTGATTTAATTAGAAGTCAAACTGAACAAGCAGTTTATTTGGTTACAGCTGAAGGGAAATTACGCGTTTTCCCCAATGAAATTGTTTATTATAGCTATTATACTGATTTTTCTAAGGTAAAATATGTAAACCAAGAGATTATAAATCAAATTACGTTAGGTGATAATGTGACTTTACGAGCCGGGACTTATTTAATGACAACGCCAAGTTCAGAGAAGGTCTACGCTGTAGAGCCAAGCGGAGTAGCTCGTTGGATAAAAACAGCAGAGATCGTCCAAGGTTTGTATGGTGCTGATTGGCAGGCAAGAGTAGTTGATATTCCCGATATATTATTAGAAGATTATTTTATGGGTGATAGTATTGATAGTTTAAAACATCCGACCGCAACTTTACTGCAATACGCTGGTTCATCGGAAATATATTATATAGAAAAAGGTAACGCCAGATTAGTTAGTCAGGAAGTTTTTGCAGCTAATAATTTTAGAGAAGAATTTATAGTTAAAGATGTTGACGGCGCTGAGTTTGATTATCAAATAGTTTCACCTTTGGGAGAATTTGTGGATTTTTTTATGGCAATAGAAAGAGAAAATTATAAACCGTTTTTAGATCTTTAAATAAATTTTAATTTTTGCCAAGCACGAAAGTCCGCCAGATTAAGGCGGACTTTTGCATTAAAAAATAAAAGTATTTAAAATTTTATTAAAATTTGTTAAACTTTTTATAGATATGATTTACAGCTATAATATTTTAATATGAATTTTATTAATAAAAATAAAATAAAAAATTTTTCACAAGGTAAATTGCTTAATATTTTTTTAATTTTGGTTTTGGCCGTGGCTATTAATCATGTTGTTTTTTCTTATCTTTTAATTAACCGTGAATCAGCCAAAGCTTCTGATATTTTTGGCTATGCCCAGGTCGGCACTAATAATTATCAGCAAAACGGTTTTAAATATTTGGATAAATTGAAACTTTATTCTGAGATTGATCAGGTTAATTTTGCCTTGCTTAATAAAGTAAATAATTATATTTATTTTGCTATAGAAAATCAAGATAATAAAAGTTTATTGATTAAATTTGATTTGGAAAATTTTGACAGACAGGCTGAATTAATAATACCAGATTATCAGATTAAAACCGGTGTAATTGATAATGATAAGCAAAAAATTTATTTGGGAGTTGAAGCGGAAAATGAATTATTAGCTATAAAAAAAAGAATTATTAAAATTGATTTAAAGACTTTTAGTATTAAAGATGCGATTGATTTGCAGCCTGATGATATTATTTCCCAACCTTATTTTGATAAATCAAATCAGTTTATTTATTATTGGCAGTCAAATGGACAAGGAACTAAATTACTGAAAATAAATACTGCACCTGATAATTTTCAAAGAGAAAAATTAATTAAAATCGGCAGTAGAAATAATAGTTTGACTTATGCTCATAGTTTAGTTTTGGCCCCCAAACCGAATAAAGGTTTTATTTATTTGGCAAATCAGAATAAAATAGCCGTGATTGATTTGGCTAATTTTGGATTAGCACAGTTTGTAGAAACTGATGAGCACCTTATTTATCGCTTATTAGGCGTGGATCCGGAATTAGGTTATTTATATTATTCCACAAAATACGCTTATAAATATACCCAATTAAGACGCCTTGATTTAAACACATTGACTTTTGATAGTGATATTTTAAATTTACAGTCTATTTCTAATTGTCAAAAAATGATAGTTGATTGGTCTGAGCCGATTAAGCATTTTGCTTATATAATAATGTCTAAGGGAGTCATTACAGAAAAAGATTTAGAATATAAAGAAGAAGATGAATTGTCGGTTTTTCATGTTTCAGCAATGCCTGCCACACCATTAGAAATCATTAAAGTAAATTTAACTGATTTTAGCCGGGTAGCCAAAATAGCTTTGAATTCTGATTCGCTTAAATTAAGATCAGTTATGCCTGATTTTAACAATGATTTATTATATTTAGCGACTGATGGTAATGAGAGTTATTTAAATAAAATAAATATTGATAGTACTGATATTTTTGAAGAAAAGGACGTTTATAATTTACCAGCCGGTGAAAAAAATATTAGCAGCGGTATAGTTGATCCGTCTTTGGGGTATGCTTATTTTAGTGTTCAGGAAAATATTAATGAACCAAGAAAAATTATTAAAATAGATTTGAAAACTTTTGAGCGCGTTGATTCATTAGAATTGGCCGGCAATGAAAAAGAGATCTTCACCGCTTTCTTGGATCCGCTCAGTCATTTGGGTTATTTTGTAACCAACCAGGGAATTGTTATTCGCATTAATTTATTAAAGTTTGAAAAAATAGACAGTTTAAATATAGGTTTAAGCAATTTGGTTACCAGCTGGGTTGATTTGAAAAATGGTTTGGCTTATTTTGGCAATAGTTCCGGCAGTTTGGCGCAAATCAGTATTTTGCCTGATGATTTTAATTATTTGGGTAATATTAATACCAGTTTAAACAGTCATTCGGCTTTGGCAATTGACACGCTTAATAATTACGCATATTTGGCTGACAATGACAATAAAGAGGGTCATATTATTAAAGTTGATTTATTGAATTTTTCAGAAGTGGCTAAAATTGCAACAGGCGGTTGGACAAATTTTAAATCCGTCCGAATTGATCAGAAAAATGAATTGGCCTATTTCGTGACTGAGCAAGATAGAATGGTATTAGTTAAAATTGCACCTGATAATTTTCGTTATTTAAATTCATATGATATGCCCTTGGTTTTTAGGGGTAGTGATCAGTATATCGAAGATCCGAGTAATAAAGATCTGGTTTATTATTTAGCTAATAGCGGTAATAATTCAAAAATAATTAAAATAAAATTTAAAGGCACAAATCGGCCGGAAGTGCTTGATTATTTTAACCTGCCGGAGCAAACAGGGCCGATGGCCAGTATGGTACTGGATGATTCTTATGGCCATATTTATTTGGGAACTGCTGATTATAATTATATTTACAAGATTGCTTATACCCCATTAAAAGGTAAAATTAGAGCTTTTAAAGTTAATATCCCGGAAGATAATTTTACTGTTGATTATTTTGAATTTTATTCACATGAGAGATTGGGTAATATTAAACTGGCTTTATACGATTTTGATAAAAATTTAATCTGGCAAAGCAGCACAATTAAAAATACGGCTAATAATGATTGGCTAAGGGTTGATGTCAGCCAAGGTGCCAGACAATATTTACAAGGTTTAAAAGCCGGAGATTATTGGCTGGCTTGGCAAACTGATGCGGTGGCAAATATTGCCAGTTATAATCAGGGCGGTTATGGTGATGGCTTTGAAATGAATTATAAATTTGGTTTGTTTCCTAAAAAGATAAGCAATGAAAAATTAACTGATGCGGTTTGGAGTATTTATGGAGTTAAACAATAATTTGATTGATATTAATATATCTAAAAAAGAGAGTTTCAACTCTCTTTTTTTAAACTTATTACTTGACAAATTAAAGTAAAATCTGTTAGATAATAACATGAAGTTATTATTTTAAAATGAATATTTTTTATGTTAGTTTTAATTTTATTGATTTTTTTGATTTTAAGCTTGTTAATTAATTTTGTTTTAATTTTTAGGATTTTGAATAAAAAAAATAAATTAGATAAATTTGAAAATGATAAGAATAAGTTAAAACAAAAATTGGAAGAATTACAATTTTTTAATCAAAAAATTTTAGATAATGTGCCGGTCAGCATTGCAGTGGCTGATAAAGACGGTAATGTTTTGTTAACCAATTATTTTTTTAGAAAAATAGTTCCCTGGTATGATCCTGTTAAAGGTTTGAATTTACTGCAATCAAAACGGCTTAATCAGTCTGGTTTGGCTGAAAAATATGCCAATGTCTTAAATTCTGGTATTGCTTTTAGTCAAAAAGGCGTTTTAATTACTGCGCCTAAACCATATTATTCTTTTTATATTAATTTGGAAGTTATTCCTTTGAAAGATAATAATGGTAATATAATGGGCGCGATTTCAATCGGTCAGGAAATAACTTCATTAATGAAAGCTAAGGATAATTTAACTAAAATTAATGAACAATTAGATCGCGAAGTCAAGAAAAGAACAAGAGAGTTTTATGAAATCAATAATCAATTGGCTGATAAAATTTCTTTTTATGAAAAAATCTTTGATTTTTTGGTCCAGCAAATTCAACAAACTTTACAGCAATTGCCAGACAATAGCAATGATTCTTCGGATTCGAGCAATCAATTAAAACAAGAAGAATTTTTAAATATTTTTCAGGATTTTGTTTTTTTAAACCAGATTGAAAAAAAAGAATTGGAATTAAATTTACAGCGGGTTAAATTAAGTTATTTTTTGGAAAAAATTTTTAAAAATGAAGATTATAAAATAGCAATTGAAAATTTGGCTATGGATAAAGAAGTTTTAATTGATATTGATAAATTACAGCATGTTTTTAAAGGTTTATATAATCGTTTTTATAATTTTATTGAACAAGGTAAAGTCAGCATCAATAAAAAAGCCAATCAAATTTCAATTAATTTGGATTTTGAGCTTAAACAGCCCGGTGACCTTAATGGTAATGAAAATAATTTTTTCTGGGATATCCAGCTTTTTATGTATAAAGAGATTATTGATTTGCATAAAGGTGTTTTAACGGAAAAAATTGATGATAACAAGATGAAATTTGAAATAAAATTATTATTAATAGAAAATCATTGATAAACTTGACAGATTTTATTTTTTATATTAAGGTGTGAAATCAGTTTGGATTAAGTGTTCATTTAAAATTTTCAAAAAGGAGGTGATGAAAAATGACTCAAAAGCCAATAGTTTTTTTGGTTGAAGACGATTTGGATGTACTTGAAATAGAAAAAAGTTCTTTACTAGATAAATGCCAGGTTTTGACAGCAACGAATCTTGACGAGGCAGTGGTTGGTATTTTGCAAAGTAAAGATCAGATTGATTTGCTTGTTTTGGATATTAAATTGGATAATAATGCTAAGGCTGGTTTACAACTAGCTAAGTTTTTGCGCGCAACAACTGATTTAAGCAAGTATCCAGAAGCCAAACAAACTGAATATCCTAATTTTCAAGGGAAAATTTTGGTTTCAACTGTGGATTTATCAATTGCTTTGGCTAAAGTATTTGAAGATTTGAATATTATTGGTGCTATTTTAAAACCATTTGCTATTCAGAATTTTCAGCAAGCTATTGAGACATCTTTACAAATTGATTCGGCTGAGTTGGTCTTAGAAAGTGGTGAGCGTGTTTTATACGAATGGGGTAGTGAGAAAATGCGTCGGCAAATGGTGATTGATACTGAAGGTAATGTCTACAAAACAGGTTATTGGACAAGAGGCGGTATCTTATCGGTTTGTTTGCCAATAGTCACTGGTTATTGTTCGATTGGCTGCTGCTTTTGCAGTCATGCTTACGCGCCTAAGGGGTCAACTCGTAAAAGGACTGTTGAAGAAATTAAAAATAGCGTAAAAATAGTATTGCAAGGTACTTTGTTTCAGCCACCGTTGGAAGAAGGTGAAAAATTTGATATAGCTTTTACTGGTGAAGGTGAGCCAGGTAAAAATCTTGATAATACAATTGAAGCTATACATCAATTAAGTCGGGAATACGGCGATCAAATTCGCCGAGTTATGGTTTCAACAGTTAAAACCAAGGTAATTAAAAGACTTTTACAAGAGAATTTTGTTGTACCTGTTCAGTTGCAAATTTCTGGATTTTTTTGGTATGAAGAAAGAAAACAATACATGAAAGGCGCTGATCCCTTGGAAGAATTACTGGAACTGGCTTTTCAGTATTGGCAAAAAACCGGCAGAAAATTGCCGATTATTCTCAATCATGCTTTGATTGCCAAACAGACTGATACTGAAAAAAAGATAAAACAGCTGATAAAACTGATAAAAAAAGCCGGGCAACAGAATACAAATTGGCTTAAAGTCAAAATTTCCAATTATAATCCAATCACTAATATTGATTGGCAAGCGTCAGGAGGTCAAGCGATGATGATCAAAAAGCTGTTTGCGGACCAGAAAATCTTTTCATTTTTCTACCGGATACCCCGGCGGCAAATTGAGAGAATACCTGACAAATAAAAAGGGTGGTTAAACAAAAAAACAAACCACCCTTTTTTTGTTATAATAAATAATATAGTGATTAGACATTAGGCATTGGTAATTAGTAATTTATAATTGGTATTTATGGGTAAAGCTAATATATTTTTTTATACTTGTTTATTTTTTATCTGCGGTGTTTTTATCCGTTCTATTTTTAGTTTTGACTGGTTCACTAGTTATTTGATTTTATTAACCTCTTTAATATTTTTTATTTTAGCCCGTTATAATAAATATTTATTAATTTTAGGTTTATGGGGGATTTTTTTAGTTTTGGGGATTTTTTTATATCAAATAAATTTGCCGGCGAAAACAGCTGACTGGATCCATTATTATAATGAACAGCAGGTTGAGTTTCGCGGTATAGTCAATAAAGAACCTGATCAGCGCCAGGCTAAGGTTAAATTGGAAATAAAAGCTCAATCAGTTTTAGTTAATGGGCAATGGCGATCAGTAGATGGTAAAGTTTTGGTCACCAGTTATTTGTTTCCGGAATTTAGTTATGGTGATCAATTGGAATTAACTTGCAAATTACAAGTACCCGAACAAATTAATGATTTTGCTTATGATAAATATTTGGCGCGTTATGATATTTATTCATTATGTTATTACCCCAAAATTGAATTATTAGCCAAAGACCAGGGTAATTTTATTTTAGCTGGTATTTATAAAGCTAAAGATTATTTTACCAGGCAAATTAATCAAATTTTACCAGAACCGCAAGCCTCATTTTTAGCCGGACTTTTAATTGGCGCAAAAAAATCAATCCCGCCTGATTTGATGGAGATATTTAATCAAACCGGCACTACTCATATTATTGCCGTTTCCGGTTATAATGTGACAATTATTGCTACTTTTTTATTGCTTTTGGCTCAGAATTTAGGTTTGTCACGTAAAAAAGCTTTTTGGCTGATAATCATTGTTTTAATAATTTTTGTAATTATTACCGGGTTACAAGCTTCAATTATCAGAGCCTCAATCATGGGAGCTTTGGTTTTATTGGCTAATTATCTGGGGCGGTTAAGCAAGATCAAAAATGCTTTGGTTTTGGCTGCGGCCTTGATGTTGATTGTTAATCCCAAAATTTTGGTTTATGATTTGGGTTTTCAGCTTTCTTTTTTAGCCACTTTGGGCCTGATTTATTTTAATCCAGTTTTAATTAAAGTTTGTAAAATTGAAAAATTTATAAAATCAAAAATTTTGAAAATAATTTTAAGTGATTATTTTCTCACGACAATGTCAGCTATAATTTTAACCACGCCATTGATTTTATATAATTTTGGCAAAATTTCTTTAATTGCGCCTTTGGCTAATATTTTGATTTTACCTTTTATACCAATAGCCATGTTATTAGGTTTTATTGCCGGGCTATTGGCTCTTATTTCAACGCAAATCGGCTGGGTACTTGGCTGGTCAGTTTGGCTGGTTTTAACTTATATTATTTGGATTTTAACTAAATTAGCTACTTTTGACTGGGCTTATTATGAATTTGCCAGAATTAATTTATGGTTAATGCTTGGTTTGTATTTGATTATTATTGGTTTTATTTGGCGGTTTAGGCGATATTTAAAATAACATCATAAATGGTGTTTATCCGTTGAGATATAACACCATAAATGGTGTCAGCCCGTTAAGATATAACATCATAAATGGTGTCTATCCGTTGAGGGAAGACGGCCTTTAGGCTGTTATCATTAAATCAATAATTATGAAGTATCCTAAAAATAGAAATATTCACAGACCACCGCATTTATTTTTTAATAATACTATTTATTTTATTTCCTGCAGAACTTTTAAAAAACATCATTTATTTAATAGTAAGGATAAGATTAATATAATTAAAAATAGAATAGATTTAGCTGTAATTAAATATGAAGTCAAATTATTCGCCTGGGTAATTTTATTTAATCATTACCATTTATTATTAGAGATTAAACACGGCTTGAATTTATCTAAAATGATAAATTTCATTAATGGTGGGACTTCTTATGATTTAAATAAATTGGAAAATAAATCGGGGCGAAAAATTTGGGCAAATTATTGGGATTATTGCATAAGAGACGAGAAAGATTTTTGGACACATTTTAATTATATTCATCAAAATCCGATTAAGCACGGTTTGGTCAAGAATTTAGAAGAATTGAAAGATTATGAATATTGTAGTTATCAGTGGTTTTTGAAAGAAAAAGGCGAAGAATGGTTAAGTGATTGTTTTATAAATTATCCGGTGAGGGATGATAGTTTTTAAGCAGTTAAAAATAACATCATAAATGATGTCAGCCCTTAATAAGGGGAAGATAGATTTAGGGTTATTGGGGAATTTTTGTGGATAAAAAATTTGGTAAATTTGCTAAAAAATGCTTATAATACATAATATACGATTATAAAATAAGATATTTCTAATTTTTAAAATATTTTGAGTTAATGAGAAATTTTACCAGCTCATTACTTCGTTTTGGTAATTCTTATATTTAAGAATAGTGTTTTTGATTACACTATTTTTTTATTATTTTTCCTTAATTAATTATTTACATATAGTTAAAAAAGCCTTTGAAAATTTTAATAAATTAAAAATTTAAAAAATTAAACAAAAATTTATGGCTCAAAAAGTTAAAAAACAATTTTTCAAAATACTGCCCTGGTCAGTGGCAATGCTTATGATTTTTGCTCTGGCAATCGGTATTTGGCAAGGCTTGCCAGCCGATGAGATGAAAGCAGCTGCTGGTGATGGCGCAAGTAGTAATATTCAACTATTGGATAGTAATAATAATGGTAAGTTGGATAGGATAACTTTTGATATTGCTAATCCTAATTTGGAAACTTGGAGTTTGAATGGGACATCTCCTTATGGTTTAAGTGTTACGCAAGGAGGTAATGCAATAACCATTTCAAGTGTTACTTTTACTACGGCAACCAATGTTAATCCTGTTACTGTTCAGGTTGATTTGGATGAAACTGATACTGATTTATTATTTAATACCGATGGTGTTAGTACTGGTGTAATGGAATTAATTTATACACAAGCGGGTTATGGTTCTACGCCAAATATTCAAGATAGTGTAGATGAAGAATTAAATGCTATCGCGACTGGTGATACAGGCGCAACTGATACAGAAAATGATAGTGCTGCCCCGGCTATAGTGGATTTAGATATCTATGATACGGGAACAGCTGACGGGTTAATTGATCAAATTATTGTAACTTGGTCAGAAAATGTAGATACTGATGACAGTGCCGCTCCTGTTTTGGCAGATTTTGGCGTAATTACATTACCGGATGGTAGTTCTGTAACTTCAGCCTCAATTACTGATCCAGCCGGAACTTCAGCAACAGTTACTTTATCATCAGTTGTTGGGCAAGGTACAGCAAATACTGCTGTTGGTTCAACCGGGATTGATGGTATTACAAACGAATGGACAGACGGTGCTAATCTTACTTCAAATCCTGATGATAATGAATCAATAACAGATAGCGCGGCTCCTTATGTTACTAATCGTTCGACTGTAGACGCTGACAGTAATGGTAAGATTGATTATGTAGTTTTTAATACTTCAGAAAATCTTGATGATGATTTTTCCGGTTTAACTGTGGCAGTTACTGGTTATACGTTAGCTGGCACTCCTTATGATACTGCTGGGTCAGCTAATGATGACGTGTTTAGAGTAGCTTTAACTGAAAATGCCGGTACTTGTGATATTACTGCTCAGGCAGGTTGTGATACTGGTGCTACACCTAATACACAAATAACAGCAAATACTACTTTATCAGACAGTTCTGCTAATAATATAGCGACTGATTCTGCTGCTGTAGCAGCTTCAGATGGAGCTAATCCCGTAGTTGTTGGCAGAGCAACATTGGATACAGATAGTAATGGGCAGATTGATAGAATTGGTTTTGTTGCTTCTGAAACATTGAATGATAATTTTGGTGATATTTCAGCAACTGTAACGGGTTATACTACAGGTGCTTGGGGAACAGGTGCATCAGCTAATGATAATCAGTTCGGTGTGGTTTTAACCGAATCAGGTAGTCCTGATACAGGTGCAACACCTAGCGTTCAGATTACCGCCAATACTTTATTAACTGATCAGGCGACTTCTCCATTACCTTTATTAACAACTGCTTCTATCGTCGCAACAGATGGGGCAATGCCAATTTTATTGAGTTTTACGTCTACCACAGCTGACGGTACTTATGGACCAGGCTCAGGCATTAATATTACAGCAAATTATTCAGAAAATATCAGTAGCGGGTCTATTACTGTTGATCTAAATAATACTGTTACTGGTCAGACATTATCAACTATTACTACAAATACAATCAGCGGAACTTATACGGTCGGTGCTACAGGCAGCGGTGAAGATGTAACAGGCTTAGATGTTTCAGCTATTACTAGTCAATCAGCTTCAGATGGTACTAATACCAATAGTAGTACTACTATGCCGTCTACAACTATAATCTCAGGAAGTTCTATAAATGTAGACACGACAGCGCCAACAGTTATCTCAGCAACGACGGCTGATAATAATAGCAATGGTCGAATTGATACTTTAGTTGTTGTTTATAATGAAGCGGTTAATGATCCTAATTATGATGCAGTCGCCGTGACCGGTTATACATTACCAGGTACCGGGACAGGTTCTGGTTCTGCTACTTTAAATTATGATATAACAGAAAGTGGCTCACCTGATACCGGAGCAACACCGGCAATTAGCTGGACAAGCGGTAACGCAGCGGATTTATATGGTAATAACTTAAATACTACTGGTGCTCCCGCTAATGCAGCAGATGGGGCTAATCCAGTAATCATGACTACTTCACCGGCTAATGGCGCGACTTTTGTTTTAACAACTGCCAATATAGTGGTGACTTTTTCAGAACCAATGAACACTGGTACTGTTACGCGGACTTCAGCACCGGATCCAGGTGGTTGGGCTGTAAGTTGGGATGGAAGTAATGAAGTAGCAACTTATACTCATACAACTTTTGCGCCACTTACTAGTTACACTCAAACAATTACAGCTGGCACAGGCGCAGACGGCCTTGGTTTAGTAGCCGGTCCTGTACCTAATCCATGGTCTTTCCAAACTATGCCTTACAGTAGTGGCGGAGGTGGCGGTGGCAGTGCCAGCGCGCCAACTTGTTCTCTTAAGATTAATAATAATGCCATTTCAACTGATAACTTGGACGTGACTTTAACAGTCAGTATAACCGGTGATGTTAGTCAATTATTATTAAGTAATGATTCTAATTTTCCAGCTGCAACTTGGCAGGATTATAACTCAACTGTTGACTGGACTTTAGCTGGTACGGCAACTGATTATGGCACTAAAACTGTTTATGCCAAAGTCAAATCATCAGGCGGTACAATGAGTATTACTTGTTCAGATGAAATTGATTATGTTGAACCAGGCATGGCTGATGAAACTCCGGCAGAAGAAACAGAAGAACCGACTACACCACCAGCAGAAGAAACAGATTTAGTTACTCAAGATCCTGAACCGGCCGGACCATTACCAAGCGGTGTCAGTGTCGGTACTTTGGTTAAACGGCCTGATATGTCTACTGTTTACTTTATAGATCAGGATAATCGTAGACATGCCTTTCCTGACTTAAATACTTATTACAGCTGGTTTTCTGATTTTTCAGATGTTCAAACTATTAGCGCTGAATCAATGTCACAAATCCCATTAGGGTCAAATGTGGTTATGCGACCCGGTACTTATTTGATAAAAATTCAGTCATTACCGCATACTTATGCAGTTGAACCTTATGGTGTGATTAGATGGATTGAAGATCAACAGATTGCGGCTGATTTATACGGTTCAGACTGGAATCAAAGAATTGTTGATGTTGATCCTTCATTCTTTGTTAATTATCAAGTCGGGTCATCAATTGATACAGCCAGTCATCCGACCGGCAGTGTAGTCCAATATGAAGGTGATACTTCCAGATATTATATTCAAGACGGGGTTAAGCAATTGATTTTAGGCAGTGTTTTTAGTAATAACAAATTGCAAAGTAAGTTTGTTATTGATAATGTGCCGGAATCAATGAGTTATGAGTCTGGTGCCAATATGTCTATGTTAGATCTTGAGACATTAATGACTCTAAGATAAATTAAACCAAGCCAATTATGAAAATACTTTTTCAGCTAGAAACAATCTTTAAGGCTTTGAAAATGACAGGGGAGAGAGTTTATTATTATTTTAAAAGCCGGCAGAAAAAGTAAAAAGTTAATCAGTTATTCAAATAAGAAACCCTGCACTATCATAGTGCAGGGTTTTGTTTAGCTTATTTTGCCAGTTGTCAGCAAATCTCTGATAAATTCAGAGACAGTTGATCTGGCTTTTGGGGGCAAACTGTTTAGGATTTTACGCTGAGAAATCAAGCTATTATTGCGATAAGCAATAATTTTTGTGTGCAAATCAGCATTGGCTTTCAGCTCGTCTGACAAAGTTTCACCAAAGGAATCACTTGCTGCGGCCGTTTCAATTGCCGGTAAAATATCCGCCAGTAGAGATTCTCTTAAAGTGAATTCTTGTCCTGTCTGCTTTCCCTCTTTTTTCGCTTTTCCGCTTTCCGTTTGGCACATTCTTGGCAACCTCCTTAAGCGCATTAGATTTAATTTTCAGGTTAGCAGAGATGATTTGATTTGTCAATCTTTTGTACAGTTAACACCATGGGGTTACAAAGAGTATACTTAAGGGTAACACATGTTAACTATTAAATTTAAGTATATGAACAAGACAAAATATGCAAGACAAAATATGATAGAGAAGAACGATTTAAATGGTACCGACAAGTA
>WJKP01000047.1 GCA_014729025.1 Candidatus Buchananbacteria bacterium | reverse complement strand
GGTTATAAACCGGGCCGGTTCAGTTTTAATGTGCGAGGCGGGCGTTGTGAACATTGTGAAGGTGATGGTGTGATTAAAATTGAAATGCATTTTTTACCGGATGTTTATGTTGAATGTGAAAAATGTAAAGGTAAGCGCTATAATCGGGAGACTTTGGAAGTCCATTATAAAAATAAAAATATTGCCGATATTTTAGAAATGACAGTAGAAGAGGCTTTGAATTTTTTTAAAGATATTCCGGTAATTGCCGATAAACTGCAATTACTTTTTGATGTTGGCTTGGGGTATATTAAACTAGGCCAGCCGGCCACGACTTTATCCGGCGGTGAAGCCCAGAGAATAAAATTGGCAAGTGAATTGGGCAAACGAGCGACCGGTAAAACTTTATATTTACTGGACGAGCCAACTACCGGACTTCATTTTGATGATATAAAAAAACTTTTGGCTGTTTTGAACCGTTTAGTGGATAAAGGTAATACCGTGATGGTGATTGAACATAACCTTGATGTGATTAAGACAGCTGACTGGATTATTGACCTTGGCCCGGAAGGTGGTGATCAGGGCGGTGAAGTAGTTGCTACTGGCACACCTGAACAAATAGCTAAAACAAAAGACAGTTATACAGGAATGTTTTTGAGAAAATTAGTTAAATAAAAAAAGCCACTTTGTGAGTGGCTTTTTAATTTGTTTTAGGCAATTATCCTTCAAGCGCTTTTATTGCATTTTCCCAAAATCCTTCAGCAGATAAATTTTCTTCTTCTTTTTTTCTGCGACCACAGTCAAAATACATATTTGTCACAGAATCTTTTTCGTAAATTGGGATTTCGAATTCAGCTAGATCTTGCGGCGCGTTTAATCCGGCGCCTGACAGATTAATTATTCCTGCCTGATCCATTTTTAATAAAAGTTTCCAGAAATCGCTTAAAGTATAGAATTTGTTAGAATTGAAGTTTTTGCTGCTTATTCCAAATTCTGCTAGCTTTTTGCCGTTTTTAAGTGATTTCATCCATTTTTCTATGCCTTTACTTCCCAAAGCCTCAAGAATAGAAATCATTTCCCTTTTAATAAAAACCGGTTCCTGCGTTATTTCGCTAACTTTTTCTTTGATTTTCATTAGTTCAAATTGCCAGTTACTGAACATTTTTTGTTCTGCCATGGTTCCTCCTTTTTGATTTTTATGAATTATATTAGTTTAATTATTATTTTGTCAATAGTTTGTTAAGTTTTTTTAAAAAAATAAGCGGGTTTTGTAGGGATTATCGGCGCTACTTTCTCTACATAATTACATTAAAAAAATATTGATTTTTTTGACAAACATAATTTATAATGCTATAAACAAAATAAGCTTGGAAAAAGGAGGCCAGGCAAATAAATTTTTACTGAAAAGAGGGATAGACGTCAAGTACTTTTAAAGTGCGGCAAAAGCTATTGGTTTAAAATTCCAGCAACGGAGGTTGATCATGGGGAGATAAAAAAATCGCCCCTGAAGTTCGGAGCGCGGTAGTTCATCGAGCTTATGAGATGACAAAAACCGAAGGTTATGGTCTCAAGAGCGTTAATTACCATGGCGGTGAGTATCGGGTTGACACTCGAGATGTTGGTATAGTCGTCGAGAAATTTGAAGCAACATCAGTTCGACGCAAGTAAGAAAACTTATTTTTTAGTAGGTCACGTTGCCAAAAGGCAACGTGTTTTTTGTTTAAATGGTGTATAATAAAAATATGACATTCAACTACAAAAAACACAAAATACCCCACAAACCAGGTGTATATCTTTATAAAAACAAAGCCAGTCAGGTTATTTATGTTGGCAAAGCCAAAGATTTACATAAACGAATAGCCCAGTATTTTAAAGCTGACTTAGATTACAAAACCAAGCTTTTGGTAGCAAAAATTGCTGATGTGGAATTTATAACCACTACTAATGAAGTGGAAGCTTTATTATTGGAACAAAATTTGATCCATCAATATGATCCCAAATACAATATCAGTTTACGCGGTGATATCCGGTATGCCTATATTAAAATAACCGATGAAAAATTCCCACGCCTGATTACTGCCAGAAAAATTACCAAAGACGGCCGTTATTACGGTCCATATACTGACGCGGCTGCTCGGCGTTTGATTTTAAATACTTTACGAAATATTTTTAAGTTACGCAATTGTAATAAAATGCCTAAAAAAGTTTGTTTGCAGTATCATATTGATAAATGTTCAGGGCCTTGCGAGGATTTAATTACTGAAGAACGTTATATAGCTAATGTGAAAAATGCCGAGCGACTTTTAAAAGGTAAGACCAAGCAAATAATTAAAGATTTAAACCAACGAATGCAAAAATCTTCAGCAAATCAGCAATACGAATTGGCTAAAATTTATCGTGATCAAAAAAAAGCCATTCAATTAATTGAAGAAAAACAAAAAATTGATGTACCGAAAAAATATGACCAGGATGTGATTAATTGGCTGGTTTTAAATTCTCAGATTTATTTTCAAATATTTAATATTGATCAAGGTGTGATTACTTCCCGTCATAAGTTTAATTTTAAATATTATCCAGGCATCGTGGAGGATTTTATTAAACATTATTATTCAATTAATTTTATTCCGCGCGAGCTTGTTTTACCGGAAAAATTAAGCGAACAAAATTTAATTCAGAGTTATTTACAAAAGACTAAAAATCAAAAATTCGGTTTTAAAATTTTGCCTAAAGTTGATATTACCGTTCCATTGAAAGGCGATAAATATAAATTACTGCAATTGGTAAAAAATAATTTAGAGACTAATTTGGGTCTGGAGCCGGGTTTGGTGGGATTAAAAGAAATTTTAAATTTAGAAAAAATTCCCAAAATTATTGAGTTTTTTGATGCGTCAACTTTGCAGGGTAAATATAATGCCGGTGCCATGATCCAAATGGATAATGGTCGTTTTAATAAAAATCAGTATCGTAAATTTAAGATTAAATGGTTGCAGGCGCAAGATGATGTAGCCATGATTTACGAAATTGTTTTACGGCGTTATTATCGTTTAAAAAAAGAGAATAAAAAAATGCCGAATTTAATTGTAATAGACGGTGGCCGAGGACAATTAAATTCAGCGATTAAAGCATTGCAAGAATTAAAATTAGATATTGCTATTTGTTCTTTGGCTAAACGCGAAGAGGAAATTTATTTGCCAAATAAAAATCAGCCTTTAAATTTAGATAATAAATTATTTAGCATGAAAATTTTAACTCGCGGTCGGGATGAAGTCCACCGTTTTGTAATCAAGTATCATCGGGAGTTAAGAAAATTGAAATAAGAAAATATTAATAAAAAAAAGAAAGCTGCCGTTTGAAGCGGCAGCTTTTAATGTGATTAGAATTCTTTGCCTTGTTTTTGGGTTTTGAAGATCCAATATGATATTGGCTCATTGCCTTTGCTACGCTTGACCAGGTAGTTTTTGGCTTCCATTTGTTCAATAAGCGAATCCGGATCATAGCCCCAGCCAGCCAGTTTTTGCTGGATTATTTTGAGGTACTGAAACCGCAATTTTTTTTCGCCATCAATGATATCACGATCAGCACTGAGCCAGAACCGACGAGCCAGTTGTCTTAGTTTTTTTGTCGGTAAAATAATAGTTGTTTTTTCTTGATCACCTTCTAAAATTAGATAATAGCCGGGCGGTTCACTTAATTTGATTTTAAGATAGCCATTAGCCATCATCTTAGGCATGACCGTGTTCGGATGATAGCCTAAGCTGCCAAGATGTTCTTGTAGATTGCCTTCACGAATAAAAGGAACCTTTTCGCCAAACTCATTATATTCGTATTCGGCTAAATTTAATAATTTTTCAATAATTTCTTTGAAATAAGTAGCGTTTTTTTTCAAAGATATTTTTGGACCATCATGGCCTTTGCTGACTTTTCCTTGAACCATTGCTTATTCCTCCTTTTTTGTTAAGTAGTTCAAAAAGAAAACTTTCTTTCGGTACGACTAATTCCCGACCGTTAATTAAAGGTACAATAATTATTGTTGAGTAATCTATAATATAATAATCAGACTTATCTTTATTGCACATTTTTCCTCCTTCCTGAATTTTTTTAAAGTTAATTTAAAATAACAAATCTTAATAAAAAAGTCAACCCGTTTAAGAGTTGACTTTTATTTTAAAATTAATTATGGGGTTGAAGTTCTAAGGGGATGTTCTCTGGCGTTGCGGTGTTATTGGCTTCCGTTGGTGGCGGTTGTTTCCAGTCAGGCTGATTAAGTAAAGAGGTTAAATTTTCATCAACCAATAAAATATTATCAGAATCAATTTTTTTAAGATAACTTTGAGTATAAGCCGGACCTGATTTACCGATTAAAAGATCAGTGATTAATTGATCCTGCGAGTTGAATAATTTTAAATTAATAGCTGTGTCTTTTGTTAAATTAAAATCAGCTAGTTTGTCGGAATTTGCAGAAACAATAGTTCCTTTTGCAATATTATTTAATGCTTCAATTAAATTATTAACTAAATTCTGATTAGCAACAGCATTGTCAGCAGAAGCAACCAGCCATTGGTTATCTTGTTTGATTAAAACATTTGTTTTATCTGCTTGTTTGATTTCAATTTTTTGCAAGTCAGTTAAGTTATTTTTTAGTACTGTTGCGGTCGGGATTCTGGTTCCTTGTTTTTGCCAAGGATTTTGCCAAACAAAAAGTACAATAATTAAAATAATTAAAATGGCCAATAAAATTAAAGTTTTTTTTGTTTTGTCAGTCATAGTATTTTAATTATTTTTTTTTCTTAAATAAAATTTAACTAAACCAATAATAATTATGATTAAAGGAATTATTATTATATTTAATACTTTGATAAACGTTTTCCAGCCGTCACCAATATCTTTTAATGGTCTTTCTTGGATTGTTTTGCTGCGAATATTAATCAAATCAGAATCCAAAGTTAAATAATCTACTGTGTTTAAAAAGAAAGTCCCATTACTTGGAAACCGTTGTAAATAATTGTCAGAGATGAAATCAGAATCACCAATTACAATAATTTGTGATTGTTCAAGTGATTGAGCGAGTATTTGTGAATCTTCAATATTAAGTGAGGAGACGGGCATGGTCTCTTCACCTGCTTTAGTCGCTTCATCTAAAGGAATCTCTTTGTCGGCAAAAAAACTGGTAAACTCACCTTGACTTTCGGCAATGACGGGAATTTTTTTTGTATTAGTCGGGTTAAAATTTTGCTGTGGATCCAGATTAAAAGGTTTAGATACTGTGCTGCCGTTGTCAGTGGTTGTGGCCAGTATTTTAGTATCTAAATTTTCTTTTCCAGTAATATTTAATGAGCTGACCCAAGGGAAGGAAATGGTTTGCAGTTTTGCCATGATTGGATGTTCCAATAAAAAATTGTCGCGAATTAATTTTGGCCAAAAAGGATAAGGTAAATAAAATTGCATCATACCGGAAGAAAATGCAACATTTTCATTTTTATTGTCAATTACTAAATCATTATTAATATTAATGCCGTAATGTTTTAATAATTCTTCTAGCCCTGTTTCTATTTCCAGGGCTTGTAAACCAGGGACAATATTGATTTTATCCAATAAAAAAATTACTCGGCCGCCTTTCATGATAAATTGATCTATTTGATAAGTCTCTTTTTCTGTTAAAGCTTTTTGGGGTCCGGCAATAATCAAAGTTTCAATTCCGTCAATTGGATCTCCATTGGTCAGATCCAGACTGGTCACTTTATAATTTTTATCCAAAGCTTCTTTGATTTTAGTATAATCATTTGTATCTGTCTTTTCTGGCGAGACAAAGGGGCTTGAACTGATACCATGTTCTTCGTGTCCGGTTAAAAAAGCGACTTGTTTAAGCTCATCAGCCATTAATCGTTTAATTGCCGAAGTTAAATCATATTCTAAATTTTGAGTGTTTTCAATGATAGGAATAATTTCTTTTTCATCCTGATAAAGCAGTGCCATTCCCAAATAACCTTTTTTGACTTTAAATTCATCTTTTTCCATAATCTGCATTTCAATCTGTGGGATCCCCAGGCTGCGGATTTTATTTTCAGTTTCAGAATCTTGAGCCGGGTCAATAAATTCAATATTTAAATTACTGCCAAAAGAACCGTATTCAGCCAAAATATCTTTGACATATTGCTCTACTTTGGCCAAATCAGGCGGCAGTTTTTGCGAAAAATAAACTTTGACAAATAAGGGATCTTCTAACCGTTTTAACGTATTTTTAGTTGCCGAAGACAAAGAATACCGATTTTCTTCAGTCAAATCCAAGCGGGCGAAATGATTAACAGAAATAAGATTGATAATAATTAAAATAGCTAAAATAATTAATAGTATAGCTATTGAATGGCCCGAAAATAAATTTTTACGATTTAAAATATTTTTCATATAAGTAATAAATTATTTCCATTTACGATTTTCAATTTGGCGAGTATTTAAGTAAAGAAAAAAAGCAATAATTGAAATATAATAAATTATATCGCGACTGTCTAAAACTCCGCGACTGATACTATTAAAATGAGCGCCTAAACCCAAAAATTGAAATAGGCTAACCAAAGAATCCGGTAAAACATATAAAACTAAGTTTTCACCGATAATAAAAGCAATAAAAGATAAGGCAATAGCTATAATAAAAGCAATAATTTGGTTGTCAGTTAAACTGGAAACAAACAAACCGATTGCCAAAAAAGAAGCGCCTAAAAACAAAGCTCCTAAATAGCTGGCTATGACAATACCCCAGTCCAATTGGCCTAAAAAAGAAATTGTGATAGGGACTGAAAGAGAAGCTACTAAAGTAATAGCTAAAAATAAAAGGCTAGCTAAAAATTTACCCAAAACAGCCTCGTAATCTTTGATCGGCCAAGTAAATAATAATTCGGTTGTATTTAATTTTTTTTCTTCAGCCCAAAGCCTCATAGTAATTGCCGGAATCAAAAAAAGAAAAATCCAAGGGAGAAAAGCAAAATAATTTCGCATACTGGCCTGGTTTTGTAAAAAGAAATTTGTAAAAAATAACCAGTTGGCAATTACTAAAAATATACTGATAAAAATATAAGCCAGCGGTGAATTGAAATAATTTTTCAGTTCTTTTGATATTATTGCTTTGATATGATTCATATTTTTTTTGTTAGATTAACAAAGATATCTTCCAGGCTTTTTTCTTGGCGGGAAATTTCATATAATTCCCAACCGTTGTTTATAATTAAATGGACTAATTTTTTTCTTAAATCAAGCGTTGAATCTGTTTCTAATACAATATCAACCAAATTAGCTTCTTTTTTTGCGCTAATAATTCTTTCTACTCCTTCAGTCTTTTTTAATGTTTCATTAATTTTTTCCAAAGGACCTTCTATTTTTATAAATATTTTAGTTTGACTGGTCGCTTGTTTTTTTAACTCATCAGGAGTCCCCGAAGCTATTATTTTGCCCTGATTAATGATCAAAACTCGGTCACAAGTAGCTTCAACTTCTGATAAAACATGTGAAGATAAAATAACTGTTTTAGCTTGGCCGATTTTTTTGATCAGATCACGTATTTCTATTCTCTGATTTGGATCCAATCCTTCTGTCGGCTCATCAAGAATTAAAATTTCGGGATCATGTATTAAAGCCTGAGCCAAACCGACCCTTTGCTTAAAGCCTTTTGATAATTTGCCAATTACTTGATTTTGTTTACTTTTTAAATCACAGATTTCAGTGGCTTTATTAACTTTTTCTTTTAGTTCGGTTTTGGGAATATCATGCATTTGGCCAGCATAATTTAAATATTCTTTGACTTTCATTTCTTCATAAAGCGGATTATTTTCCGGCAAATAGCCGATTTTTTGCTGAATTTTTATGGTGTTGTCAATAATATCAAGTTCGTCATATTTAATTTTACCCAAACTAGGATTAAAATAACTTGTTAAGATTCTTAGGGTGGTTGTTTTACCTGCGCCATTAGGCCCAAGTAAGCCTATAATTTCACCAGGCTTGATTTCAAAGGAAATATTGTCTATGGCTGTAAAACCTTCGAATTTTTTTGTTAAATTTTCAACTTGAATCATATTTTTTTAATTAAAAAAATACTATTAGAAAGTTAATAATATTTTAATTATTATTTTTTTTAGTTTATCGTTTTTGAAAAATTTTTGCAATAGTGACTTTTTAATCTTCGTCTTTAACTTCTTCAACATTGGCTAGTTCTTCTTCCTCTTCTAATTTTTTTTGATCTTCTTGGACTATTTCTGACAATGTTTCAGTTGTTACTTCAGCTTTAATTAATTCTTCATCGCTTGTATCGTCATCATCAGCTCCACAACATTCGGCAGCAAATTTACCAGAGCCACAATTGCAGACTTTATTTAATGTTTCGTCGCAAGTCGGGCAAAGTCCCGGACCATTTGATTCAAAGCCACAAAACGGACAAACAAATTTTTTTTCTATCATTTTAAATTTTACTTAATAGTTAGTTGTGATTAAACCAATCTGCTTTGGCAGATTTGCCAGTCTAAGTTAGCAAAATAATCTTCAATATATTGGGATCTTTCGGTTGGTTTTAAATATGCTGACCAGGCATGCTCCCAAATATCCATAACAATAATTGGCACAAATCCTGCTGGATGGCCATTATGATGTTGCTCAATCCAATGTAATGATAACTGTTTAGTTTCCTTATCTTGATATAAAATAACCCAGCCAACTCCGCGCATTGCGGCAATTTTATTAAAATAATTTTTAAAGTTTCCAAAACTGTTAAAATTTTTTTCAATTAATTTTTTAAATCCATTGTTTGGCTTTTTCCCCCCGTCTTTATTTAAAGCTGCAAAATAAAGTTCATGCAATCTCATGCCATTATATTCAAAGCCCAAACGTCTGACTAATTCAGCAAATTGCGGACCTTCAAAATCTTGTTGCTTGATTTTTTCTTTTAAAATTTCATTTAATTTATTGGTATTATTAACATAACCATTATAAAGATTTAAATGAACATCAATTTGTTCAGCTGTAATAACTGTTAAATTTTTTAAATTAATAAATTTTTTAACCGGATATTCTTTCATAAAACTAAGTTATTAATAATTAAATTTTCCAGTACTTAGACTTAATTTTATTATATCTGATTTGTTTTAAAAAATAAAATGTTTAAGCTTGACTTAATAACTGAAAAATGTTAAGCTTGGCTTGTAATTTGATTTTTAAATCAAAAGATAATCTTATGGTTTATGTTGAAATTCAAGAAATTTATAGTCATATTAAGTTTAGCATTGATCCCGCAAGTAGTTTTTGCCAGAACCAATCATATTGTTGAAGGTTTGGAAATAATCGAAGAGCCTTTGACTTTGGGTTCTAGAGATTTGCGATTAATTATTACTGATATGATTAATCAGGCAATCGGTTTGTTGGGTATTTTAGCTGTGCTAGTAATTTTATATGCCGGATTGGTTTGGATGACAGCTGGTGGCAATGATGAAAAAATTGGCAAAGCTAAAAAAATTACTGTTTCGGGTTTGATTGGTTTGGTTATTATTTTAACTTCATATTCTTTAGCCAATTTTATTTTAAATTCTTTACTTAACACAGTTTAAATTCAAATATTCTAAAGCGTATTTTATGCGGGTGCTTGCCTCCGGGGGGCAGTGATTATTTTAAAAAAGATAAATATCAGCGCCAAGGGCGGGTGTGGTGGAATTGGTAGACACGCGTGGCTTAGGACCACGTGCCTTCGGGCGTGGGGGTTCGAGTCCCTTCACCCGCACTAGGCTCTGATATTTAAAAAAAGGCTTATTTAATAATTAGTGCTTTTATGAAGGGTATTTCGCCGAAGGTGGAAATTACCAAGTGATCTTTGTGAGTAGGTTTTTCGTCTTTTTTTGGGGGTATTAGTACTCGTTGACGTTGACATTTTGATTTAAATATGCCATACTAAAAGTAGCTAAAAAATTTTAAATAAACTCTACTTGACAGCATATTTATATATGTATATAATGTTATTACTTAATAAAGTTATCCACAAATTTATTTTAAATCAGTTTATGGAAAACCAATTATTACTAAAAAAACCAAGCGGATAAAGACTTAGTTATTTTTTAGTCGTAAAGGACCGCTTGATGAAGCGGTTTTTTTAATTATCCTAAAGTGACCCCTTCGGTTTTTGAGAATTTAATCCTTTCTATATAGGGTAGAAAGAATTAAGTCCTCAAGAGAGGCAGGAACATTGAAAATTAAATACGTAATGTAACGAGCAAAAAAATAATTTTTAAAAAAATATATTGCTATATATTGCTATAATTTTTGTGGTTAAACAAATAAGGGCGTATGGTGGATGCCTCGACATAGAGAGCGATGAAGGGCGTAGCAGCCTGCGATAAGCCTCGGTGAGGTGGCAAGCAACCTTTGATCCGAGGATTTCCGAATGGGGAAACCCAGTCCGTTGGAGACGGACTATCATGCACTGAATTCATAGGTGTATGAAGATAACCCAGGGAATTGAAACATCTTAGTACCTGGAGGAAAAGAAAAAATTTCCCGCCTGTGGCGGGATCATTCCCTGAGTAGTGGCGAGCGAAAAGGGATCAGCCCAAACTTAGTCAGTGTTGTGTTTATGAAGCTGTTTTTTAACATGTGGATTTAAACACTTAAAGGTGTAAGCCGTTGCTGGCTAGGGGTTGTAAGGTAGTAACATTAGATTGCTTACACAATCTAGACAAAGCAACCATTTATAACTTCCATAGCAGAATCCTTTGGAAAAAGGAGCCATAGCGGGTGATAGCCCCGTATCGCGAAATGGGTTATAACTTTGTGGTTACTATCCTTGAGTAGCACAGGACTCGAGAAATCCTGTGTGAATCTACCATGACTACGTGGTAAGGCTAAATATTACTCTATGATCGATAGTGAACAAGTACCGTGAGGGAAAGGTGAAAAGCATCCCGGTGAGGGAGATGAAATAGTATCTGAAACCATACGTTTACAAAGAGTCGAAGCCTCTTTAGGGGGCGACGGCGTGCCTATTGAAGAATGAGCCAACGAGTTATAGTATGTTGTTTGTTTAAGTCCCAAAAGGACGAAGGCAAAGTGAAAGCGAGGGTTAACTGCCCGTTTTTTAGATAATTAGTTGCCAGCTAATTTTTTAGCTGGTGTCTAATTATCTATTTACAGCATACTATAGACCCGAAGCCGAGTGAGCTAACCATGGCCAGGGTGAAGCTAGTGTAACAACTAGTGGAGGCCCGCACCCTAGCGCTGTGCAAAACGCAGGGATGAGCTGTGGTTAGAGGTGAAATGCTAATCGAACTCGGCAATAGCTGGTTCTCCTCGAAATAGCTTTAGGGCTAGCCTCTACGAATGTCCTCGGGGGTAGAGCACTGAATGGGGGCAGGGGTTTTTACCTACTGTTCCTAATCAAACTCCGAATACCGAGGTAACTTATCGTAGGGAGTCAGACTATGGGGGCTAAGCTCCATTAGTCAAAAGGGAAACAGCCCAGACCGCCATTTAAGGTCCCTAAATCCAGATTAAGTGTAAAAGGTGGTAAAATGGCTTTTACAACCAGGAGGTTGGCTTAGAAGCAGCCATCCTTTAAAGAAAGCGTAATAGCTCACTGGTCAAGCTGTTTTGCGCCGAAAATGTATCGGGGCTAAATCTGGTACCGAAAATGCGGCTTAGTCGTTTTCGAACGGCTAGGGGTAGAGGAGCATTTTATAACTGCTGAAGCAGTTTTGCGAGAAACTGTGGAGGTTATAGAAGAGAGAATGTTGGCATAAGTAGCAAAAATGTGGGTGAGAACCCCACACACCGTAAGTCTAAGGGTTCCTGGGCAACGCAAATCGACCCAGGGTTAGTCGGTCCTAAGGCGAGGCCGAAAGGCGTAGCCGATGGATGAGCTGGTTAATATTCCAGCACTACTATTAGTTTTCGATGGGGTGACGTGGTTTATGAGATTAAGCGTTTTTTGGCTATAGGCGTTGCTGGTGATTGAGTGGCGGATGGAAATGCACCGCATAATCTCAAGACCTGGCAAAAGGGAAAGCTTTGCAGACCCGATTTAGTCAATTAAGCCACCTAGAAAAACCTCTAGAGCTAAGCTAATAGTAACCGTACCGTAAACCGACACAGGTAGACGAGGCGAGTAGCCTCAGGTGTACGAGAGAACCTTCGTTTAGGAACTCGGCAAAACAGCGGCCGTAATTTCGAGATAAGGCCTTCCCGTCTTTTGGCGGGACGCAGCGAAAGACCCCAAGCGACTGTTTACCAAAAACACAGGTCCCTGCGAAAGCGTAAGCTGATGTATAGGGGCTGACGCCTGGCCAGTGTCCGAACGTTAAGGTAAGGAGTGCAAGCTCCGAACCGAAGCGCGGATGAACGCCGGCCGTAACTATAACGGTCCTAAGGTAGCGAAATTCCTTGTCGGGTAAGTTCCGACCTGCACGAATGGCGTAACGATTTGGGGGCTGTCTCAACGAAGGACTCGGCGAAATTGCAAGACGAGTAAAGATGCTCGTTACCCGTAGCCGGACGAAAAGACCCCGTGAAGCTTTACTACAGCTTGATATTGGATTAGGGTTAGACATGTTCAGCATAGGTGGGAGCCTTGGCATCAGTGAGATACCACCCTTGTCTAATTTTAATTCTAATCTGAATCCGTGAATCCGGATTTGGAGACAGTATCTGGTGGGTAGTTTAACTGGGGCGGTTGCCTCCCAAAAAGTAACGGAGGCGTTCACAAAGGTCAGCTAAGTTCCGATGGAAACGGAACTGATAGTGTAAAGGCATAAGCTGGCTTTACTGCAATTCCTGCAAGAAGAGCAGTTGCGAAAGCAGGACTTAGTGATCCGACCGTGCGATGTAGGCCGGCGGAAGCTCAACGGATAAAAGCTACTCCGGGGATAACAGGCTAGTCTCCCCCAAGCGTCCACAGCGACGGGGAGGTTCGGCACCTCGATGTCGGCTCGTCCTATCCTGGGGCTGTACAAGGTCCCAAGGGTTTGGCTGTTCGCCAATTAAAAGGGCACGCGAGCTGGGTTCAGAACGTCGTGAGACAGTTCGGTCTCCTATCCGCTACGGGCGTTGAAATTTGAGAGGGCCCATTCCTAGTACGAGAGGACCGGAATGGACGCACCACTAGTGTACCAGTTGTTCTGCCAAGGGCATTGCTGGGTAGCTACGTGCGGTTTGGATAAACGCTGAAAGCATCTAAGCGTGAAGCCGTCCTCAAGATTAGATTTCTTAGGATCCTGGGAGATGACCAGGTTGATAGGCGCTAGGTGTAAGATTGGTGACAATTTTAGCCAAGGCGTACTAATATTCCGTTTGTTTAACCACAAAAATTGTGGTAATATAGACGTTACTTACAAAGTTATAACATATCCGCCTTCGGGCGGTGATAAAGTCTTCGGGCTCTGGTTATTTTGTCATTAATTAAGGAGTTATCTTTGATTCTTGACCGAATAACTTAGTCTGGTGATTTTATTTAGCCCGCCTTCGCGCACAAAACTTCGGCGGACTTTATTTATTAGATTTAAAATCATTTGATTTGTATTATTTAATTTTAGAATTAATTGAATAATATTATCTGGTGATTTTAGCGAGAGGGTAACACCTGTTCCCATTCCGAACACAGCAGTTTCCGCCAAAGGCGGATCCGCCTCCGGCGGAAAGCTCAATAAATCAGTAGGCACTCGAGATATCAAAATTATTTGGTATGGCGTAGTCTGGTGATTTTAGCGGGAAGGAAATACCCGTTTCCATTCCGAACACGGAAGTCAAGCTTCCCAGCGCCGATGATAGTCCGCATGGGCGAAAGTAGGTCATTGCCAGTTTAAATAAAAAACAACCCCAACGGGTTGTTTTTTATTTAAACTCTGAGCTTGCAAAGAGTCTTTGTTAACATTGGTGTTTTTTATTAAAAATTCTTTTGATATCTGCCCAAAAATAATTAAATTGGAGTTTTTAGAAATCAGTAATACTGATTTACTTTCTTAAATAAAAATGATAAACTGGAAATATATTTTAGGAATTGGAAAAATTATGATTGTGAGAGATGTTTAAATTAGCAAGATTGCTGGCGAGCAATAAACGTAAAAAGGAGGATGACATGAGTGTTCGGTTTTTTAAAAATAATACGCACCCTGAATTAGTCAAGGATTGGCAGAATTTTTATCAAACATTATTTAAGATTAAAGTTGATTTTTCTAATTTACCAATCCCTGAACCAAGATATGATTATGATCGTTTGTTGATTTTAGCCCAGGGCATTACTATTGAAAAACTTTTTAAGAAATGCAAAACATTGTTTTCTTGCAGGAAATGGGTAGGTGAGAATCTTGATAAAATAATTAATTCAGAGCGATTAGCCCACCAGTATTCTTATGCAGTTTGGCTTAAAGATAATATTAATCCTGATAGTGATTTAATGTTATTTTCTTTTCAAACTTTACAGTCAATGCCAATAAAAAGAATTACTTTACAGGAGAGGTTGCTTTTTGAGCTTAAGTATTATTTAGAGACTGGCAAACATTTGGATACTGGACAAATAACTTATTGTGCTGGTTCCCGTGTTTATGATGGGCAAATCCCCAGTACTGTGTGGTTTGATGATAAGCTGATGATTGGCAGTTTCCCATCTGATAGTCGTATAGTTAATCTATGTTGTCGCGGTGTGTTACTTTAACTTTCGAAAATTCCCCACTTATTGTATTGTGGGGTTTTTTGTAAAAATTTTTATATAATGATAAACTTGAAATAACTTTTTTGAAATAGGTAATTAGAAAAATGAAACAAGAGAAATGATTTATATAATATTTTTTGTTTCCTGTTTCATATTTTTAAAATTTAAATTTATGGATATAAAATTACGCAAAATCAAAAAATCAGACTGGCCACAGATGAAAAAACTTTTGCAGGAATATAGTAACTATCATAAAAATATTTTTAAGCAAATAGATCCTTATTTTGCTATTTTTGAAACTGGTTATCAAAAGAAAGATTTTGAAAAAATGCTTAATAAAAAAAGAAAAATGTTTTTAGCTGCTTGTGATGGTGATAAAATAATCGGTTTTATTTTGGCCAAAATAATTGAAGTCAAAGGCGATAAAACAAAATTTAAACAAGGTTTTTTATCAGAGCTTTTTGTTACTGAAAAATACCGAGGCAAAGGCGTGGCTGATTTAATGTGGCAGGAAGTTTTAAGCTGGTTTAAAAAAGAAAAGGTTAAATTTATCCAGCTTAGTGTTTTAGCTAATAATGAAAAAACACAGCAAATCTATAAAAAATGGGGTTTTAAATCTTTAAGTTTGATTATGACCAAAAAATTATGAATAAAGATATAATTGATAGAGTTGAAAAAATCGTCCGCGACACTTGTGCCAAGGAAACCAATGAGTTTACTTATGCTTTAGATACTCATTTTATTCCGGTGGTGGAGAATGCGAAAATTTTAGCTCCAAAATTAGGCGCAGATGAAGAGATTATTCTTTTAGCTGCTTGGTTACATGATTATGCCAGTGTTTATGACGCCAAACTAATGCCGGAACATCATTGGCATAGCTCGAAGTTTGCCCAGAAAATTTTAAGCGATTTAGATTACCCTCAAGATAAGATTGATCAGATTAAACATTGTATTGAAGCCCATCGTGGCAGTCAGAAAATTCCCCGTCAAACTTTGGAAGCTGAATGCGTGGCCAGTGCTGATGCCATGGCTCATATTACGGCTTTTCCTTCACTATTAATATTAGCTTGGAAAGTTCATGATTTAAATTACCAGAAAGGCATTGATTTTGTTTTAGCTAAAATGGAAAGAAGCTGGAATAAATTAATGCCAGAAGCAAAGGAATTGGTTGAAGAAAAATATCAGGCAATTAAAAAAGTTTTTAGCTAGAGTTTGACATTTACATAAATATATTATATGCTAATATATTCAAATCCTAGCTAATAAGGCTAGATAAATATGCTGGCGAGCATAGTACGCGAAAGGAGGAACTGATCATGAAACAAAAAATGATCGGTGATGTGCCGGGCAATGTGCTTGGCATGATGGCAGACTTAGCTCATAAACTGCAGCACGGGAAAATATCACCTAAAGAGTTAAGCCTTTTTTTAAAAAGGAAGAATCCTTTTGAACCAGAAGTAATAACAAGTATTGAAGAATGGGAACATTTTTACCAGGAAGTATTCGGTAAAGAAGTTGATTTCTCGGGTTTGGAACTGCCGGAAAAAATGGAAGGTTTCAACTGGCTGATCATTATGCTGGCAGGACTGACTCCGAATAAGCTTTATGCCAAGTGTGAAGAGCGTTTCTCGTGCTGGCGTCACTTTGATAATTTTGATGCGATTAAATCCGTACGCACTGCTGACAAGACTT
>WJKP01000046.1 GCA_014729025.1 Candidatus Buchananbacteria bacterium | reverse complement strand
CGCCCACACTTCGCCCTTCACTCCGTTCAGGGCTCAGTGTGTCTTTCGACACCCTCGAGCGAAGTCATTGACGAACGTAGTGAGGAGGTGATAAATAACTTCGTTAAGCCCTCAGTGTCTTTGACTCTTAAAATTATGACCTCAACACCTTATTATGTTTATATTATAGAATGTTCTGACGGTTCATATTACACCGGCATTACTAATAATATTGATAATAGGCTTAAACGTCATAACTCTGGCAAAGGTTCGAGATACACAAGATGCCGTTTGCCGGTTATACTTTTATATAAAGAAAAACATAAATCATATAAATTTGCTTTTCGTCGAGAATTAGAAATTAAAGACTGGCGGAGAGAAAAAAAAGAACGACTATTTAAATAGTTGTTTTTTTGTTTCACTCTTTGATAAGTGTTCTTTTTTTGTATATATAAAAAAGAAAGGGCATTACGCCCTTTCTATTCAAGCTTCGGGAACCGGATTTAAAGCAGCAAATCGAGCTGACTGAGAATCACCGTACTTGTAACAAGCAGAACAACTGTCCAAAACCAAAATTATTTTTTTATTAGGTATTGAATCCAATTGTATACCGGCTGCGATTTCTGCTTGATTAATTTCATCCTTATCCATTCCCCTGGTACGTTTGCATTTTTTGCAAAATACAATAGTATTATGGTTTTTAAATAATTCATCAACACAAGACTGACAAATAATATTTTTCAAGCCAACGCCTTGTTTATAACAATTCAAACATCTGATTAATCCGGTTGCGATTTGTTTTGACTTATCCATTTAATCCTAACCTCCTTTTAATTTTCAAACCGGGTTTATTTTTTATAAAAATCAAACCTTATTTAATCTGGTCTTTAAGACTAATATAATTATGATTTTTTGTCAAGCAAGCTAAGCATTAAGCGGCCGATCTTCTGCTTCTGGTCTTTTCTGAATCGAAGGTACCCCGCTACCAGCCAAATTTTCAGCAATATCTTTGGCGCTTTGCGTATACCATTTCTCATAACCGACCTTATCAACTTTATGATCAGGCGCTGCGCCGACCCAAACATCAGCCTTAACATCTTCTGCACCTTTTTCCGGATTTTGCGTCACATCAAAAGTACAAATTTGTTCTCTACCCTGATCATCAGTATAAACAAAAAAACCATCTACACCATGGAAAGTATCAAACGGCGTATCCAGAGCATCATAAAATTTTAACCGACTTTTCAATTCTTGCAATTCAGCTTCTTCAGCCGGATCAGGCTCAAACCCCAGTTCTTCAGCTACTTGATCATAAATATCCTGAGTCATTTTGGTCTGCGGATAAGGTTTGATCGGATAATTTTCTCTAACAAAATGCATTGCTTTTTTATAAGGTAAATATTGATCACGATCAAGACCTTTTTCTTTCATAATTGAAGGCCAATGGATTTTTTTCCCGAAAAAATCCAATTGATAATCCCTGCCTGTATATTGTTCGTCTGGCCAGGCCATATTTTTTTAAATTAATCTTTAAATTATTTCTTATTATTTTTTTGCTTACTTTTTTGAGAACTTTTTTTTTGTTTATCTAATTCTTTTTCCAGTTTTTTATTTTTTATTTTAAATTCAATACAGAATTTAGAACCCTTATTCCGGCCTTGGCTTTCAGCCCAGATTTTACCGCCATGTCTCTCAATAATCTGTTTGGCAATATACAGCCCCAAACCGGTTCCCTCGGTATGGACCAGTTTGGCGCCTTTGGCGCGGGAAAACTTTTTAAAAAGCATGGGCATTTCATCCGGTTCCACTCCGCGCCCCGTATCTTTCACACAATAAACAATGCTATTATTTTTTTTCTCCAAAGTAATGGTAATAGAACCTTGATCAGTATATTTAATGGCATTATCCATTAAATTCATGACTACTTCCCTGATCTTTTTCTGATCCATAATAATTTCCGGCAACTCTTTCTTTGGTTTTATATATTTAAATTCCAAACCTTTATTTTTGGCGTGCTGTTCCAGCTCCTCATAAACACTGTTAACTATTTTTGCCAAATCAGCTTTAGAAAAATCATATTTCATACGGCCACTTTCAATTCGGGAAATATTTAATAAATCCTCAACCAAATTAATAATTCTTAAAGTACTTTTATAAATCCTATCCAATGGTTCAGATACCTGATCGGAAATTTTACCATAGTCTCCTTGACTGACCATGGAAATATAACCTTTGATAACTGTTAAGGGTGTTCTTAATTGATGAGAGGCAATGGAAATAAACTCTGACTTGGCTTTATCTAATTTTTTCAGCTGAATATTGGCATCTTGTAAAGCCTTGGTTCTTTCAGCCACAACCGTTTCCAAATGCTGGGCAAAATTCTTTTGTTCTTCATAAAGATGAGCGTTTTGTAAAGCAACTGAAGCCTGACCGGCTAAAATTTCCATCATCTGGATATCTTCAGTAGTAAAAACATCACCTGATTTTTTATCTCCCAAAAATAAAATGCCTGTTAATTTATCCTGCAGATAAATCGGCACTATCATGTTTACGTCATTTTTTTCAAGTTCTTTGATTAAAATCCTCAGCACATCACTATGCAGTGATTCATTATAACGAACTATTTCATCTCTTACCAAAATATCTTTTTCCTTATGAATTTCCTTTAAATAATCGTAAATATTTTTAAAAAGAGATTTATCAATTTCCTCCTGACCTTTTTCATCATTAATCTGAGCTACCCGATAATAAACATCTTCATCTTTATCAAACAAAAACAAGCTGGCTTTTTTGAGTTTAAAAACTTCATCCAGCTTGGTTACAATAAACTGTGATAAAACATCAATATCCAATAAAGCAGAAAACCTTTCAGAAAATTCCGCTAAAACTTCTTCGGGTTTGTAAGTGGCTTTAAAAAAGTATTTGTCAGTAACTTGAGAAAGCCAGTCTTTCAAAGGCTCAAAACCAATCGCTACAAAAACCGCTGTGATTATACCGTTTAAAATAACTGACTGAGTACCAATAAGATCCTGAAAAAATACTGAGATCAAATAGGCTATCAGGGCATATACAGAGGTAATGATTAAAACTAAAAAAGCAAATATTGCCGAACGACGGATGATTAATCTGATATCAGCAAAACGGTATTTGACAATAGCGTAGGCAATTAATGAGAAATAAATAGGAATTAAAATGTTCCCATATGGCGGTATTGGGATATCATACCATAGAAAAAAATTAGTAGCACCACCAATATATCCAAAGGTCAACCCTAATAATACAAATCTTATTTGAGCTTTTTTAAATGAATCATTTTCTTCTCTGTATTTTTTCATCATCAAATACAAAGAGAAAATTATTACAAAAATCCAAATTAATACGTATAGATCAAAAATCAACCCTCCTCTAACTCCCCAAAATGGATAAAGCAATTTTTGTGTAACACCGCTAACAAATTTATCTGTAAAAAGACAAAAATATGATAAAAAAATAGCTGAAAAATAAGCTATGTATATTACAAAATCATTTTTATAATTTAAAAATCTTAGAACAAAATGTAGCAATGTAGGATAAGTAAAGATAGCAAAAAACATAACAAACCGAATCAATATTAAGGCTTGGTCATAATCAGTTTGCCAAAGCCATAATGTATATATGAGCAACCATAAACCTGCAGTCAAAGAAGCTAAAAAGTATGAAAATCTGACCTTATTTTTTAAACCTTGTGAGCTTATATAAAAAGCAAGCACAATAGCAGTTATTGAACCAATAATTGAAGTTATTGATGTAAGAAGTGGTGTCATTTATAAAAATAAAAAAAGGGTAAATTTAATTATATTTTATCAAACTTACCCTTTATAATCAATGAATTATTCATTGGATAATTTTCTGGCTAAATAAACCGGCTGAATATCACAGGGTTCATTGAGTATTGTCCTTACTTTAAACCCAGCTTCAGCAAGTATTTCATTAACTTCTTCTTCGGAGCGATTTAACATCGTCCAAGTTACAACGATTTCGAGAAACTTTCGTTCATCGTTATCCTTGACGTTATTAGTAATAAGTACTCCTCCAGGAGATAAGCCCTCGTAAATTATACGATTCATCTGAATGGCTTTCTCAGTTGGGAGATAGTCTCCAAAACCAACCATCTCAACGATAGCAGGCTTAATCTCCTTCAAAAAACCAGAAAGATTATCGAACATTTTACGAGAAATTTTTGTATTCCAAAACTCAAATTGTTTTTCAAGTCCTGGATATTTCTCCTTTGCGAGAGCCTTTGTAAATTCGAAAGCTTTAGGATCTGCATCCACAAACCATATTCTGAATTTATCCAGCAGTTGAGGATTTTCTCTAAGAATTGCTGCAACAACCTCAATTGAAGATCGAGCAGAGCCAGATGCAAGAGAGACAATCCTTATTTCTGCAGCACCACTTTCTAGCTGATGCACTATTTCCTGAAACATGGCCCGTTTCGTATTCCTCAGTCGGTTACGAGTTGCAACGATATTTTCAACTCTCGAAAGTAAAAAAGTAACAATAATACTTAGTAAGGATTTCTCCTTTCTAAGCCAGTCCCTTTCATTGTAGATGGCTTCAATAGCAGTCCATTCCATAGCATGATGCTTAAGAAATGTTACGTAATTTGAAGATTCGTAGAGAAACTTCGCTACTGGATGTTTCCTCGGATCCATAATGAGAGCAATATTTCGGAGATCATTTTTGTCCAACTTTGGTGCAACAAATTTTCTCCAATATTCTCTCCTTATCCAAGTTTCTGCTCGACAAAACAGAAAGAAAATATGACCAAAAATTTTTCCAACAACTGACCACTTCTGCTCGAATTCAATCTGGCCATTTACTTTAATAGCCTGATCGTATATTTCTCTCGTTATTTTCAGCTCCATTATCAACCCTCCTTTTAGATTCCTTGTTATTATTTTCACTGCTTTTTAGCAATGTATTTTCTTTGTTAAAGATCTTTAACACTATATTCTTAAATGACAATGTTTTTGGCTAACATTGTCACCAAAAATTTATTAACATATTGTTATATTAATAAGTTTTTAAGAATAATTAAGTTTATACATATAAAAATATTTTGTCAAGGGTGTTTTTCGGTTATGCCCCAAAAGGAACAATTTGTCAATGAAGAAAAAGTGTTATTTTTTCTCAATAAGGCAAGAAAAGTATAACATACTTTTTAGATTTAATAAAGACTTTAAAAGACACCTGGTGGTGTCTTTATTGTGAATTTTCTACCTGCTCTGCTGGATCTTCAAATTTGTGAAATAGGAAGCCGTATCCCTGGCAAAAAAAGAAAATGAAAGCGGTTGCAATACCGGCAAAAAAAGTTCTCATGTCATTCTCCTTGTACGAGAAAAGGCACCCGTGGGTGCCTTTGTTAGTGGTTGATGTTTATATTGGTTAGTGTGACTCTGCCCCCAGCGGCTTGAAGGGTGCTTTTTCGCTTTCGTCTTTGTCTTCGACAAAACGGGCGAAGATCTGTCCGACTACCAATATATAAGCCATCTTGATTACTCCGAAAAGAGTCTTCATTGTGGATTTCCTCCTTTATATTATTTGATGTCAAATAAGACATCCCTACTTAAAGTATAAATAGGGATGTTATTTTTGTCAAGTGGTTTGAGGTCATTTTTCCTCAGTTTCAATGATTTTTTCTATCTCCTCAAGAATTAACTGAGGATCAAGCTCTGTTACCAGCCAGTGCCCCTTTCCTTCCAGAACATGAAAGGATATTGGTGCGGGACTTTTTTTATCAAGTTTTTTGACAAAATCACTGATAACAGAGACCGGCGTAATATTGTCTTCTGTGCCGGCGAAAACCACGATTGGACAAGTGATATTTTTGTAATTTAATTTAGTAGCTTTACGAGTATCAAATGCCCAGAAACCTAATTCAAAACCTGCACGACCGGATTCATAAGTTAAACATCTGTATATTTGCAGGCGATCTTCATCCGGAACCATATTAAGCATTGAATAACAAATTTCTTCAAAACTCATATGGATCGCTCGGTTCCAGAAATTCTTGGTAGTGATAATATTCTTGAAAGACTTAAGTACTGAAGGTTTTAGAGCAATCACCCAACGCGGCACGGCCGGAGCCAGTAGAACCATACCTTTGGGATTTATATCAGGCTGACTTACCAGCTTACTACAAATCAAACCGCCCATAGAATGTCCCAAAAGAATATACTCACTATTGATTTTGATTACAATTTCCTTGAGATATTCCACGTAATCTAGAATTGATGTCGTTCCCAGTTCTGCTGGTGGTTGTTCACCTATCAGAACATCGTGAAATGGTAATCTTACAGCCATTACTGTAAAACCATTTTGTTTGAAAAATTTAGCTAACGATGAAAACACTTTTTCCGTACAAAACATTCCATGAATAAACACCAGTACGGGTTTTTCCTTCAAATTAGATCACCTCCTTGCCCTCCGTAGTTTTAACGAAGGAGGGCTATTTTATTTTAAATTATCTTTTAATAATATACGTTATCAGAAAAAATAATTTTTGTCAACTCTACACAAATTATTTTAACCAAATAAAAAAGCCCTGCCTCAAACATTAATGTTTCTAAGCTAGGGCTTTTTGAATTGGGCATAAAACCCGGTTGAGCATTGCTCACTTCCGCTTATACCTCGCATTTCCCCTCCCTTTTCTGTTTTTGGGTTGACGTGTTACGTCCTTGCACATTACACGCAAGGCCTGCTTTTTGCCTTCTGGGGATAATGGTAGTCCTCTGAGTGTTTTTTTCAACGCCT
>WJKP01000009.1 GCA_014729025.1 Candidatus Buchananbacteria bacterium | reverse complement strand
TTTAATTTCCGGTCATGCGATTGAAAATGAACGTGATATAACTATTTTGGAAGGCTGGAATTTACGTGATATTGCCGATTATTTAACCAAGGAAAATATTGTAACTAAAGATGATTTTTATCAAATAACCGGGTTGCCGGCAGTTGATTATGATCGTAACCCTGATTTGCCAAGACCTGAAGATTTTTCTGTTGATTATGAGTTTTTAACGGAAAAACCGGATAATGTCAGTTTGGAAGGTTATTTGTTCCCAGATACTTATCGGATTTTTAAAGAAACAACCGCCGAGGAAATTGTCAGAAAAATGTTGTCTAATTTTGACCGTAAAATAACCTCTAAAATGCTGGGAGATATTTATAATCAAAATAAAAAATTATATGATATTTTGACATTGGCATCAATTATTGAAAAAGAAGGCGATACATCGGAAAATAAAAAGAAAGTAGCCGGAGTTTATTATAATCGTTTGGAATTGGGCATGGCGCTACAGGCTGATCCGACTGTTAATTATGTTACGGGTAAAGTAACTGATCGCCCCAGTTTTGATGATATTGCCAGTGATAACCCTTATAATACTTACCAATACCCAGGTTTACCACCAGGCCCGATTTGTAATCCCGGCCTTGATTCGATCAAAGCAGCAATTTATCCTGATGATAATGATTATTATTATTTTATAAATACACCTGAAGGTGAAATGATTTTTGCTGAAAATTTTGAAGAACATAAACAAAACAGGGCTAAATATTTTGAAAATTAATACTTAGTTAATACTAATTAATCAATAAACTAATTTACTAATACCCAATTATGATTGATGAAAAATTATTTACCAAATTACAAAAAGATTATGAGTCTTATGATATTGGTCGCCGTATCATAATTAAACATTCTAATGATATTTTGAAATATTCCAAACAGGCAATTTTTGCTTTGCATAGGAATAATATAAAAGATGCCAAGCAAAAAATAGATGAGGCCGGTAAAGAATTAAAATATCTTGAAAAGAAGATTAAAAACGAAGAAGGTTTAAAATATGAAGGTTCTTATTTGGCAGCTTTGGAAGAATTTGTAGAGGCCAATCTTTTTTACCAGTTTATTAAAACCGGCAAAGTCGGTGAGATTAAAGAATTTACAATCGCTACGAACAGTTATTTGGGCGGATTTTGCGATTTGACCGGTGAAATAGTCAGGCGTGCAGTATATTTGGCAACTAAACGTAAATACAAGGAAGTTGCCAAATGTCAAAAAGCAATTGAAGAAATTTTAGCCCAATTGATCCAAATGAATTTAGCCGGGTATTTACGTACAAAATTTGATCAGGCCAAAAATAGTTTACGCAAGATAGAAGATATAATGTATGATTTGGAATTAAAAAGAAAGAAATAAAATGCAATATAATAGAAAAAGCCTTCCCGTAATTTGGGAAGGCTTTAAATTTACCTATTTATTGGCAAGTGAACTTGGAACCGTTGCCAAAAGCCGATGGCATGGCTTCAGCCAGCTGGGCGTGTTTAAGGCCCAGACCAGAATAGATAAAGCCGATTTTTAAACCATAAGCTGTTTGGTCTTCGCGATCCCATTTTTGCATATAAGTCTGCTGAAGTTTATGGACAAGCTTGAGATATTGTGCCAGTTTATCTTGTTTTTGACAATGAGTATGGATTGTATCAAGTAGTTCTTTAAACTTATTGTAAAATTCCATTGGACCATGGTCTTGCTTGGCCAAAACTTCAAAAGCTTCAAGCAGTCCCTGAAATCCAATCGTATATTCACGTTGCATAATAATCAGCTGATTGGTCTGAGGATCAATTTCCGGCTCACTTGTTTGTATGATTTCAGGTTCAAGTGGCTCCATGTATTCATCGGTCAGTTCAAGAATTGGTTCTTGTTCCGTCGTATACGGCTGAATATTGGCAATCCTTTGCTGGTAATTAAGTATTAACTTGAGTATTTCTAGCGGAATATGAGGCAAAACTCCTTTAATTACTGTTGCGATTTCATTGGGAGTAGTTTGTAGGCCTTGTTTTTCCAAGTTTTCAATAAACTGGCTTAACTCTTCAGCAAAAGGTACAGCCAGTCTTTTTTGGGGCAGACTGCTATCGGCTGACTGAATAAAGTTTTGCCTGACCAAGATTCTGATTTCTCGCCGTCTGGCGATTTTTTCCTGTTCTTTGGGGTCTTTTTCTTTAATAGCTTTTTGGTAATCTTTTTCTTCTTTCAGCTTGGCTTTCATATCCTTAAAGCACAAGAACTCATGATCTTCGTCAAGCAAATCTTCCCAGATATCTTCACGCGGTAAAAAAGTAAAACAAAGTTCTTTAGCAGCGTGTCTTTCCAGGATGATTTTGTTGTTATAACATTCTACTTTAAAAAGGTCCCAAAAAGTCAAAAACCAAGCTTTGGCTTGAGGATAAGTATCTCTAATAATTTGATCGTTAAGAGGCCTACCATCCAAGCCATAATCCTCTTCATCCAATTCTGTCTGGCCAAACGCTTGCATTTCAGCTTCATCCATTTTTATTGAAGTTTCAAACCCGTCAAACCATTCTTGATTAAAAATTTGTAAAAAAATACGCTGAAAAGCTTTTTGTTCTTCAGGAGACATCTTGTTCCTCCTTTCTTGATTTTAAGGTTCATTGCTTGTAAACTGATAACTATATGTTAATTTGCAGTCAAATAGGCAATATTTTACATTATCACAAAAAAAATGTTTTGTCAAGATGGTTAACGTCTTGTTTTTTTTACTAAAATAAGCTAAATTTATATATATGGATGAAAAAATTAAAAAATTATTAGTTAAATTGGAAGATTTAAATCAGCAAGGCGGGCAATGGAATATTGATCATCAAACCGGTCAATTTTTACATGATTTAATTTTAAAACATAAACCGGAAATTATTGTAGAAATTGGCGCTTCCAATGGTTATTCAACAATTTGGCTGGCTATGGCAGCTAAAGAAATCAATGCTAAAGTGATTACTTATGAATTTGTGCCTGATAAAGTTCGTGATTTAGTGGCTAATTTACAAAAAGCTCAATTAATTCAATATATTACAATTATTCCTGATAATGCTAATAAACGATTAACAGAACTAAATAAGACAATTGATTTTGTATTTTTAGACGGTCGTAAAAATGAATATTTACAGCAACTTAAATTATTAGAGCCAAAATTAAATCAAGGCTCTCTTATTGTGGCTGATAATGCCATTTCACATAAACATGTAATGAACGATTATCTTTATTATGTCCGTAATGAAAAAACTTATAAAAGTAAGTTAAAAGATATTGGCACAGGCTTGGAAATAACTGAAAAATTATGAAGATAAAAATAATTACAATTTCCAAAACCAAATCCGATTATCTGGAAGCTGAGCAAGAATTTTTAAAACGTTTGCAAAAATACTCGCAAATTGAGATTTTAAATTTAAAAGAAGAAGCCATTACTAAAAATCGTTCAGCTGACGAAATTATGGAGATTGAAGGAAAGAGGATTTTAAATAAATTAAGTAAAGATTATTATAATATTGCTTTGCATGTTATGGGCGAACAGAAAACAAGCCAGCAATTTGCCAATTTACTGCAAGAACAACGTGATTTTAAATCTGCCAAGATTTGTTTCATAATTGGCGGACCATTGGGGTTGTCACAAAAAGTATTAAATCAAGTTAATTTTGTTTTATCTTTTTCCAAAATGACTTTTACCCATCAATTGATCCGTTTATTGCTTTTAGAGCAAATATATAGAGGATTTGAAATTTTAGCCGGAACAGGGTATCATAAATAAAAATAATAATAACAAAAAAATACCATGCCCAAATTCAAACAAATAATTGTAATTTCTTTAGGCGGTTCATTAATTTTTCCACATGAAATAGATGTGGATTTTTTAAAAAAATTTAAAAAGATTATTATAGATTATATAAAAAAGGGTAATAGAGTAATTTTGGTTACCGGAGGAGGAAAGATTTGCCGTAAATATAATGAGGCTGCTAGAAAACTAAATAATAAAGTTACAGCCAGAGAATTAGATTGGATGGGTATAAAAGCTACCAAAGTTAATGCCGAATTAGTCAGGATTATGTTTAATCATAACGCATATTATAAAGTTTTAGACCGTCCGGATGAGAAACTTGATAAGCAAAAAAACAGACAGATTATTGTCGCAGGAGGCTGGAAACCAGGTGCTTCTTCTGATAATATGGCGGTTAATTTAGCTAAATATTTCAAAGCTGATAAAGTTATTAATTTAACTAATATTGATTATATTTATGATAAAGATCCCAATAAATATAAATATGCTAAGATTTTAAAAGAAATTACCTGGTCTCAATTTCGCAAACTGATTGGCAATAAATGGGATCCTGGTGCTAATTGGCCGTTTGATCCGATAGCTAGCAAACTGGCGCAACAATTAAAACTGGAAGT
>WJKP01000045.1 GCA_014729025.1 Candidatus Buchananbacteria bacterium | reverse complement strand
TTTATACCATGGGGAAGTAATAGAAGCTAATGAAGAAAATACAGTTATCACAGCCAATATACCGTTGGATCCGGTAGAAAAAGGCGCAATTCCGGTTAAAATAGCGGTCAGGAATTATTTTATTAATAATTTAAGGTTAATTGTATCTTACGTAGGCATAGTTTTGGCAGGTTTGGTAGTTATAATATATCCGACAGTTATTACTATAGGAGCGCTAATAGCGCATATAATTTTGTTTTTAATCTTCAGAAGATTAATCGTGCCGCCAAAGCCTAAGAGCTGGGGAATAGTGTATGATAAAGAGACTAAAGAGCCGTTAAAACAAGCAGTAGTCAGGATATTTGATTTAAGGTTTAAAAAATTATTGGAAGTTCAAGTAACAGACAGAAAGGGCAGATATGCGTTTTTAGTCGGTGATAATCAGTACCAGTTATTAAGTGAAAAACCTGGGTATACCAAAGAAACTGTCGCACCGGTGGATTTAATTAAAAAAGATAAAATTATTAATCTGGATATTGGTTTGGAAAAGAAATAAAGATTTTAAGGTAAGAAAAAAGACCGTTTTATTTATTTAACGGTCTTTTTTATATTCAGAATTAAGGGGTGCGTGTCAGGGTTCATCTGTCTTAGCCGGAATGATCAGTTCGCCCCGGCACCTGGTATCCATTCCTCGCGATCTTTGAACGAGTAAAAAGAAATTCATCGGTTTTAGGATCATGCATTACTGCGGTGATGAAAATGTAAAATAATTCTGGCCGCCATCTTTTACCTGATTTAGTTTCATTTTCTCTTGTCAATTTGCACATCCTTTGCTTTAATTTATACTTGTAACTATATTATATTTTTAATTTTATGCAAAATTTTAAAAAAGTCAATAGACTTGAATCTTTAATTTAAATTTGTTAAACTTTAAATATTCTTTAAATTAATTACTAATACTTAATGTCTAATTACTAATAAATATATGTCAATTTTAAATAAAGTTTTCGGTGATCCTAATCAGAAAGTTTTGAACAAGATGCAACCTTTGGTTGAACAAGTTAATCAATTAGAAAAGGTTTATGAAAAATTTTCTGATACTGATTTGAAAAATAAAACCCAAGAATTTAAAGATCGTTTAGCTAAAAATGAAACTGTAGATGATATTTTAGTTGAAGCTTTTGCTGTTGTGCGTGAAGCAGCTAAGAGAGTTTTAAACCAGCGTCATTATGATGTGCAGTTAATCGGCGGGATTGTTTTGCACCGCGGTCAGATTGCTGAAATGAAAACTGGTGAAGGTAAAACTTTAACGTCAACATTGCCCCTTTATTTAAATGCTTTAACAGGCAAAGGTGTTCATGTTGTGACTGTTAATGATTATTTGGCTCGGCGTGATTGTGCTTGGATGGGGCAGGTTTTCAATTTTTTAGGGCTTACTGTTTCTTGTATTCAAAATCAAAGAATAACTTATATTTATGATTCAACAGCTAAAGCTGATAAAGCTGATAATGAAGATGAAAATTTAAAAACTTTTAAAGTAGATATTGATAATTTACGACCCACAGCCAATAGAAAAGAAGCTTACGGTTGCGATATAACTTACGGCACCAATAATGAGTTTGGTTTTGATTATTTGCGTGATAACATGGTCCAGACTTTAGCTGATAAAGCCCAAAAACAATTACATTATGCGATTATTGATGAAGTTGACTCTATTTTAATTGATGAAGCTCGCACCCCTTTAATAATTTCTTCTCCCGATGTTCAGACAACCGATAAATATTATCAGTTTGCCCAAATCTCTAAAAGTTTAAAAGAAAATACTGATTATAATATTGATGAAAAAATGCATAGTGTTGCGTTTACAGAAGAAGGCCAGGATAAAGTTGCCAAACAACTGGGTTTTGACCCTTGGGTTAAAATGGATTATGAGACCACTTTTCATTTGGAAGCGGCTTTAAAAGCCAAAACTCTTTATAAAAGAGAAAAAGAATATGTGGTAAAGGATGGTGAAGTGATTATTGTTGATGAATTTACCGGTCGTTTAATGCCGGGACGACGTTATTCGGAAGGCTTGCACCAGGCTTTAGAAGCCAAAGAAGGCTTAGAAATTCAAAAAGAAAGTCGAACTTTGGCGACTATAACTTTTCAAAACTTATTTAGATTATACGATAAATTAGCTGGGATGACCGGTACCGCCGTAACTGAAGCAGAAGAATTTTCCAAGATTTATGAGTTAGAAGTAGTTGAAATTCCGACTAATCGCCCCATGGTTCGTAAAGATTTAAATGATTTGATATATAAAAATGAGCTGGCCAAATTTCAGGCAGTAATTGAAAATATTAAAGAACGCACTTCTAAAGGTCAGCCGGTTTTGATTGGCACAATTTCTATTGATAAAAATGAGTTTTTAAGCAAAATGCTAGATAAAGAGGGAATAAAATATAATATTTTAAATGCTAAAAATCATGCCAAAGAAGCTGAATTTATTGCTCAGGCCGGTCAGCCTGGTGCTGTAACTTTAGCTACAAATATGGCTGGCCGTGGCGTTGATATTATTTTAGGTGGTAATCCGCCGGATAAAGAGGCGGCTCAAAAAGTACTTGAAGCTGGTGGTTTGCATGTGATTGGCACTGAAAGACATGAGGCTCGGCGAATTGATAATCAGTTAAGGGGTAGGTCTGGTCGTCAGGGTGATCCGGGTTCTTCTCAGTTTTATGTTTCATTAGATGATGATTTAATGCGTATTTTTGGTTCAGATAGGATTAAAAATGTAATGGAAAAAATGCATGTACCTGATAATATGCCAATTGATAATAAATTCATTTCAAGCTCTTTAGAACAGGCGCAACGCAAAGTTGAAGGTAATAATTTTGATATTCGTAAACATTTGGTTGAATATGATGATGTGATTAATAAACATCGTGAGGTGATCTACAATAAACGTCAGGAAGTTTTAGAAATTGCTGAAAATTTTAAAACAGATGTAGTTTTACGTGATAGAATTTTTGAAATGATTGAAGCGGAAATTGAACAAGTTGTTTTATTTCATACTTCTGATGATAATGAAAATCAATGGAATATTCAGGAAATTTATGAGGTTGCCACCACAATTTTCCCAATAGCTGAAAAAGATAAAATAGAATTGCAGGAAATAAGAAAAACAGCCGGGGATAAGGCGGAAGATGCTGCTAGTCGCACTAAAATAATTAATTATTTAATTGATTTGGCGCATCAAGCTTATGATCAGCTGGAACAGCAAATTAATTCACCCGATTTGATTAAAGAAATAGAAAAAAGTGTTTTATTGCGTTCAATTGATTATTTTTGGATTTATCATTTGGAAGCAATTAATCATTTACGTACTGGTATTGGTTTACGCGGTTATGGGCAAAAAGATCCTTTGATTGAATATAAAAAAGAAGCTTATCGGTTATTTAACGAACTTTTAGCCAATATTCAAAAACAAGTGGTTTATTCAATATTTAAAGTCGGTATGGTCAATCAGTTTGCGCCGACTATTGTGGCTGATGCCAAGAATTTTGTCGGTGCCAAAAAAACAATGGAAAAAGGTGAAACACCAGTCGGGGCTATTAAAGAAAATTTATACGGTGATCAAGCTAAGCGTGATCAAGCCATCGTTAAATTAAGAGGCGAATATCAAGGTAAAAAAGTCGGACGTAATGATCCTTGTCCTTGCGGTTCAGGTAAAAAATTTAAAAAATGCCATGGCGCATAATTTATGAAAATTAGTCAATATGTTAAACAATATACAGATGGTAAGCGGATTACTATACTTGATATATTTTCAGAAATAAAAGAGTTTGTTATTGAATTGATAAAATTTAATAAAAAGGGAATTAAAGAAGAATTTGGTGATGTTTTGCATTTTATACAATTATGGCTTTATTGGAACTTTGATCTTGACGGTAAGACTTGGAAGATTTCACAGTATTCTGTAAGTAAATTTATGGCTAGAAAGGATGTTTGGAATAAAATTTATAATTATGTCGGCTTACCGAAAAATATTTCCGGTTATGTGGGTAATTATAATAAAATTGAAAAGGTTATTAATCATTTGCAAGGGTTTGATATTGATAATCAAAAAGCCAAAGAGGCGTATGAAAAGATTGTCAGGGAACAGAAGTATCAAAGACCATATAATATTAAAGAAATAAAAAAGTTTTATCCTGATAAAGCTAAACAATTATTAAATGATCCAGTTCATTTTTGGCGAGCTAAAACTGGGATTGAATTAATACATAAGGAGCCAACAAAAGATGAACAAATTAGGATTTGGCAAAATTGGAATAAAATGTCAGACCAAATGAAAAAAACAAGTGACAGCAAAAGTTTAGAATTTTTTGGCAAAGATAATGAGCATCATAATAGGGAGATTATGAGAAATTGGGAATAAATTTTAAAAATGTTATGGAGCATAATTAAAATAATAAAAAGCCTGTGTTTGCAACTACAGGCTTTTTGGGTTGATTAATCCAAATCAAATTTTTCTTTGTCAGTTTCATCTAATGGGTTTTCAAGGATTTGTGTTAAGTCATCATCATAGCGTTTTTGAGTGAAATGGTTCCAGCCACAATTACAAAAACCATTACTATCAATTGGGTATTGGCAATTAGCGCAATATTTCCCATCAGCCATTGTTCCCGGATATTTATTATTTTTTTCCATTTTTCCTCCTTTGATTATAAATTAACTGATATTATAAATTTTAGCAAATAAAATAAGCCCGCCTTTGCTCTAAGAGCTTCGGCGGGCTTTAAATTTTGAGCTTTTTACGGGCTGCTAGGCGGTGGGACCGGATCAATCGTGATCGGGTCTATTATTTCCGTATAAGTTTTTGCAACTACGTCTAGTTTAAATCCGTAAATATCACTGTTTTTTTGCGTGTTATCAAAAGGGTCATAAGTGATAACCCGCAAGGCCAGGGGAGTGTTCAAGCTGAAGTTGATACTGATTTGACCGTTTTCCAGGTCTTCTCCGAGTTGGGCGACCATCCAAAAAGATGTCAGTTCAAAATCATCTTCATAACCACCACCTGTAGCTGGCTGGAGTAAATATAGCTCAATCTGGAGAGTGTCAGAGCCGACTCTTTCACAGTAAAGCAAGTTATTGGTTTGCACGTTCGGATCGTCAACCACGTATTGACCCATAACCGCGCATTCGGCTCCGTTAACAATAGGTAAGTCGATTTGGTAACCCCACTTATTAGTGAAATTACTGATCTTGATTTGTCCTTGATTTAAGGTGCCAGTACCTTGGAAATCAGGTGCGCGGTTATTAATATTGCCGTCCCAAACTGATGAATAGCCTTGCCAGATTTGAATTTCAATCTCTTCGCCTTGCCCAAAGCTAAGATCACGTCTGACCTGCGTATTACCAGGCCAAGTGATTAGATCATTGATCAAAGTAGCATTGGTAGTGAGATTGATCATTTTTACCTTAACCGGGTCATTGTTGTGGTTTGTCATTTTGATTTCATTAAGGTAAAAATTGAATTGAAATTCAATACCGGCAAATTCAACTGTGCCTTTTGGATGAGTCGGTGATTCTCTCTCAACTTCTTGCGGACCACAAGCAGTCAGTATGATTAAGAGTGTAAAGAGTAGGTTTATCTTTTTCATTATAATACCTCCTAAAGCTCTAAAACCGTCCCGGTTTCTCCGCAAGTTTCCCAGTGGAAATCAACTAAATATTGGACTTCAACGATTACATCTTCACCGTCTTGGATATAAACCTCATAGGTCCTTTCATTAAGACGGGAAATGTATTTTTCCAGAATAATACCACCAGACTTGTCAGTTAGCAGTAAATAAACTTTTTGGTCACGTAGATTTTTGACGTCTACTGACCGCCAAGCATATTCGTGCTGTGGTTCATACCATTCCCGGTGAAAAACCATGCTTAAACCACAGATTTCAGTATACTCTTCATTAGAAGATAAAAAATCATTCATTTCTTCCATTGGATCACCGCAGCCTAAGTTGCTTGCGAAAATCAAGCAAAAAACAATTACTGTCAAGATTAGTTTTTTCATGCAAATCCTCCCTTGTGTTTTTTGTTTATCCCTGGTAAATTAGTTTTATTAACAATTTTTATATTGTAAAAAGGGCAAATTTCTTAGATATTAAACCATAACAATTTTTAGTTATTTTGTCAATATTGATTTAATTTTAGACTTGCTTTACAATAAAATTTATATTATACTGGATTTATAATTTAGACTTTTTATCTAGGTTATTTTTTATTATTATGAAAAGAAAATCAAGCGTAACAATTAGTCAGCGCAATAAAATTAGATTATATATAGTTTTAATCTTGCTAGTGGCAATTCTGGCAGGCTTTTTAGATTATCCCAAAATTTGGAATAATTCAGTTGATTGGGCTAATAATAAATTACCATTTGATTTGCCTCATTATCCTGATTTATCGTTTGTTTTAGGCTTGGATTTACAGGGTGGCACGCATTTGGTTTATAATGCTGATGTTTCTAAGGTGCCGACTAAAGATCAAGCCGATGCAGTTGAAGGTGTTCGCGATGTGATTGAACGAAGAGTTAATGCGTTTGGCGTGTCCGAGCCCTTGGTTCAGACAACTAAAGTAGGTAAACAGTATAGGGTAATTGTTGAATTAGCCGGCATTAAAGATGTCAATGAAGCAATAAAAATGATCGGTGAAACACCTTTATTGGAATTTAAAGAACAAGCCAGTAGTGAAGTTGAATTAAGCGAAGACCAGCAGCAACAATTAGAAGAATATAATCAACAAGCAGAACAAAAAGCTGAAGAAATTTTACAAGAAGTTAAAAATAATCCTGATCAGTTTTCGAAAATTGCCAAAGAAAAATCAGAAGATTTGGCAACTAAAGAAGATGGTGGTGATTTAGGTTTTATTAGTGAAAGCGGACCTAAAAGCGAATTTTTAACGCCAATTAAACAAATTGCCCCAGGTGATATTTATGGGCAGATTTTTGAAAATAGTGAGGGTTATAATATTTTAAAACGTGGTGAAAACGGCACAGAAAAACAGGTCCAAGCCAGTCATATTTTAATCTGTTATGAAGGCGCGACTCGTTGCGAACAAGATATTTCCAAAGAAGATGCCAGAGGCAAGATTGAGGAATTAAAAGAAAAGGCTACACCTGAAAATTTTACTGAATTAGCCAAAGAAAATTCAACCGAACCAGGCGCTGATACTAGTGGTGGTAATTTGGGCTTTTTTAGTAAAGGACAAATGGTGCCTGAATTTGAAGAAGTTGCGTTTAATTTAGAAAATGGTCAAATTTCTGATATTGTTGAAACACAATTTGGTTTTCATTTGATTCATAAAGTAGATGAAAAACAAGAAAGAACTTTTCAAGTTTACAGAGTTTTAATTAAAAAACAAAAAAAATCAGATATTGTGCCACAGGAACAGTTTGAATATACTGGACTTTCCGGTAAACAATTAGACGGCGCACAGGTTAGTTTTAATCCTAATACCAATGAACCAAACGTTGAATTGCAGTTTAATGATGAAGGAAAACAACTTTTTGAGGAAATAACTGCTCGTAATGTCGGGCAGGTCGTTGGTATTTTTCTTGATGGTGAGCCTATTAGCTTACCCAGGGTCAATGAAAAAATTAGCGGTGGTAAAGCGGTGATTACTGGCAAATTTACCTTAGAAGAGGCCAAAACTTTAGTCAGACGCCTCAATGCCGGTGCCTTGCCAGTACCAATTGATATTATTTCACAGCAAACCGTTGGCGCCAGTTTGGGGCAAGAATCTTTAACTAAGAGTTTAGAGGCCGCAATTTTAGGTTTGATTTTAGTTGGTTTGTTTATGATAATTTATTATCGGTTACCCGGTTTAATTTCGGTTATTTCATTATGTATTTACGGGATAGTGATTTTAGCTATTTTTAAATTAATTCCAGTCACTTTAACTTTGGCTGGCATAGCTGGTTTTATCTTATCAGTTGGTATGGCAGTGGATGCTAATGTTTTGATTTTTGAAAGAATGAAAGAAGAATTAAAGTTAGGCAAACCACTAGGTTCAGCGCTTAGCGAAGGATTTGAGCGCGCCTGGCCGTCTATTCGTGACGGTAATATCTCGACTTTGATTACTTGTGTTATTTTATACTGGTTTGGCACAAGTATTATTCAGGGTTTTGCTTTAACTTTATTGATTGGTATTTTAATTTCTATGATTTCAGCATTGTTTGTAACTAAGACAGTTTTACAATCAGTCATCAACTGGAATTTTATTAATAAAATTAATTGGTTATTTTTGTATAAAAAGACACAAGAAAGTGAATAAAATATGAAGATTATTAATAAAAGAAAAATATTTTTTACTATTTCGAGTGTGATCGTACTCACCTCTATTTTGATTTGGATTGCCTGGGGTTTGAATTTGGGCATTGATTTTACAGGTGGCAGTTTATTGGAAGTCAAATATAAAGAGCAAGGGCCAGATATTGAGCAAGTAAAACAATCATTGGCTGATTTAAATTTAGAAGGATTAAATATACAGCCAACAGGTGAAAATGGTTATATTTTAAGATTTAAAGAAATAAGTGAAGAAACTCATCAGCAGATATTAAATAGATTAAATAATGTAGAAGATAAGGACGAGCAGAGAAAGTCTGATCTTGAAGAAAGTGAGGAAAATATTGAAATTACTACTGATGCTGAAAATAGTACAATGGAATTAGAAGCCGAGGCAGTTACAGTTAGTGGATCTGAAGATAAAGTAATTGAACAAAGATTTGAAGCAATTGGGCCGTCAATTGGACAGGAATTAAAATCTAAGTCAATTTGGGCAATTTTATTAGTTTTGATTGCTATTGTTTTTTATATTGCTTGGGCTTTTCGTAAAGTTTCGTATCCGGTCAGTTCTTGGAAATATGGTATAATTGCAATTATTACTTTATTTCATGATATTTTAATTACTTTAGGTATTTTTATATTTTTAGGCAAATATTTGGGTTTGGAAGTAAATACGCCATTTGTAGCTGCTTTATTGACTATTTTGGGTTATTCGGTTAATGATACGATTGTTGTATTTGACAGAATCAGGGAGAATTTGCATAAATATGAAGGTGAATTTGAAGAAATTGTTGATAAAAGTGTACGCGAAACAATTACTCGTTCAATTAATACTTCTTTAACTACTGAATTGGTTTTACTGGCTATTTTAATCTTTGGCGGGACAACTATTAGTGATTTTGTTTTAGTTTTGGTTACCGGTATATTATTGGGTGCTTATTCTTCAATTTTTATTGCTGCGCCATTATTGGTTGTTTGGCAAAAATTAGACTGGCGCTTAAAAAAGAGCTAAAATTAAATAAACAAGACAAACTGTTAAAATTACCGATGACTTTAATCATCGTACAGCTACTAAAGCGACCTGTAATTTTAAGACCGTTTAGTATTGTTACAGAAGCCCTGCAAAGCAGAAAGGGATAGACTGCTTGGCGAATGGCAGGAAGAATTGCCCAATGATGTTATGGCCGAACTTGGGGGCTATAACGAGCTCGTGGGTAAAATCTTTCCCCCGCTAACAATTTTTGGCAAATTCAACCTAAAAGGGGGAAAACAAGATGAGAAAAAGAAAATTCTAAGCATTCCCGATGAAAATCTCTAGTTCGCAGGCCAAAGCGAATAATAATGAGATAAAGTGGTCGGGAATATTTTTTTTACTTAAATTTCTTGACAATTTTAATAAAATATTTTAATATACATTAATTAGACAAGAGACTTGCCAAAATGTAAATTATAAGTTATAATACAATTATTAGCAAAACCTTGACATATTTTTTTATATATGTTATACTATGATATAGATTAAAGATAGGTAAATAACTTATACTTTGTATTTTTTATATAAACAATAATTATTATAATTTAAATAATATGACAGCAAAAATAAAAACAATTAGTTATGCAGACTTGGTTAATGCCTTATTGGCTAATTTATCTGATAGAGAACAAGAAGTCTTGCAAAAAAGAAATGCCTTAGCAGATTATCCAAAACACACTTTGGAGCAAATTGGTAAGGATTTTAATATTACGCGTGAACGTGTTCGACAAATCGAAAGAGAAGGTTTGAAAAAAATTAAAAATATGGATTATGATAGAGCCAAATTACCGGTTCGTGATCTGGAATCTATTATTTTAGATTATTTAAAATCACATGGCGGTATTATGGCAGAATGGCATTTACAGGAAAAATTATTACAAGAACAGCTTGAAGTAGAAGAAAAAGCTTTGAATTTTATTTTGGCTAATATTTTTGCCGGTAATATTAAAAGAGTCGTTGATTTAAATGATCACCATGTAGTTTTTGCCTTGCAAGATGTTGATTTGGACCAGGCAGTAGCTATTGCTTCGGCTTTGAAAGAATTAATTGAAAATCATGGTAAGCCATTACATTTAGAGGATTTATCGTCTCAATTTCAATCACATAAATATTACGATTATATAAAAGAAAGACAAGCCGAAGATTTGGCAATTTTAGAAGCTTTATTAAGTATTAGACAAGATTTAAATAGAAATATTTTAGGTCAATGGGGTGTTTATCACTGGAATACTATTAAACCCAAAAGAATGACTGATAAAGCTTATTTGGTAATGTTAAGAGAAAATCGTCCGTTACATTTCGAAGAATTGGCTGAATTGATTAATCAGGCTAATTTTGATAGAAAAAAAGCTCATCCGGCAACAGTTCATAACGAATTAATTTTAGATGATAAATATGTACTGGTTGGCCGTGGTATTTATGCTTTACGTGAATGGGGTTATCAAGAAGGTACGGTTGCTGATATTATTGAAAACATCTTAAAGAATAATGGCCCGATGTCCAAAAAAGAATTAGCTGAAGAAGTTTTAAAACAGCGGTTAGTGCAAAAAACAACCATTACTTTGGTCTTAATGAACAAAGATAAGTTTAAAAGACTAGAAAATGGACGTTATGAATTAATATAATAATAAATCAAATACACAATTTAACAAAAAACCTCCTAAAGAGGTTTTTTGTTATTTTTAAACTAGTAAAAACAATTAAAATTTAGTATAATATATAATAATTATGATTGAAATAGATTTAACTTATTTTTATCAATTTTTAGCCCAGTTTGAAGGTCAATCAACTTTTGGGATATTATATATCCTGTTATTTAAGTATTGGCTCTGGGTTTTATTTGTTTATATTGTTTTGCGTTATTTAATATATCCTGAATATCGTTTATATATTGGCGGAAAATGGGCTAGTAAACAGCCTGGTCCGGTAATTTTGGCTATAGATGTCCCTAAAAGAAATGAGCAAAGTATTCAGGCGATGGAAAACTTTTTTGATCACTTACAAGGCGCTCATACAACTTTTACTAAATGGGGGACATATATTGAAGGTGAGTTCATGCGTTCATTATCAGTTGAGTTGGTTAGTATTGAAGGCAATATTCAGTTTCTAATTCGTTGTCCAGGTGATTGGCGTAATTTGGTTGAGGCGGCTGTTTATTCTCAATTTCCTGATGCGGAAATTACTGAGGTTGAAGATTATGTTAATTCTGTTCCTAAAGATTATCCCAATGATACACATGATATTTGGGGTGTAGAATTTACACTTTCAGCTAATCCGTTGATTCCTTTAAAATCATGGCAAAAATTTGAGCACCGTTTTTCTGAAACTTTTGTTGATCCTATGGCAGCATTATTAGAAACAATGAGTTCTATAGGTCCAGGCGAGCAAATTTGGGTTCAATATATTTTAACTCCTTTGGCGGTTGATTGGGGCATTAAACAAGGTAAAGAAGAGGTAAATAAAGTTATAGGTATTAAATCAAAGCCAAAACAAGGATTTTTTGGAAGTCTGTTTAAATTTCCAGCTGATTTTATAAATGAATTTACAGATCAATTAGCTGGGGTGAATTTAGGGGGCGGTGAAGAGGCTAAAGTAGATGAAAAACAGCCCAGTATAATGAATTTAACTTCAGCTCAAAAAGAAATAGTTGATGGTATTGAAAGAAAAACAGCCAAATGGGCTTTTAATACTAAGATACGTTATCTTTATGTAGCAGAAAAAGATAAAATGAATAAAACATTGGGTGTTAATGCGATGATTGGTTCTATAAAGCAATGGACAGATGTCAATACTAATGGTTTAAGGCCGATGTTAAAAGAAACTGGCACTAATTCACCTCAATATATTTTAATTCAAGCTCGTAAAAAATGGCGTAAAAATCAATTTATTCGAGCTTATATTAACCGCGATACAGTTGTTGGTGTACCAGCTAAACCATTATGTAGTGAAGAATTAGCTTCTTTGTGGCATTTCCCAAGTATGTATGTTAAAGCGCCTTTATTAAAGAAAACAGAATTTACCAAAGCAGCAGCGCCGGTTGGGTTACCCGTTCAAGAAGCCCCATTAAAACCGGTTGAAGATAGGGCAGAACAAGCTCACCAAGAAACACCTGAAGAAGAAAAACAATTTGAGCCGACTTTTGATTATGATAGTGATGATTTTGAAATGCAATTTGCCAAAGATAAAGATAAATTTAAAAAGACACGGCCGGTCAGAGAAGATAGATTGGCAGAAATAGCTAAAGAAGAAAAAGAAAAATTAGCAGAAATAAAAAAACAAGAAGCTGAACCCCAAAAAGCAAAGGAAACCAAAAAAGAAACAGAATCTACAAAACTAAAAGAAGAAAAAGAGGATTCTGAATCAGATAAATCGACAGGAGCTATTCCTGGTAATATTCCATTTATTGATTAATTTTATTTAAATATGGTAACAGAACAAATTAAAAAAGCAGTGGAAAGCGGAATCACACCTTTTGCTGTAACAACTTTTAGAAACAGAGAGCGGATTTTTGGGATTAAAGAAGATGATCGGCGTCGTCACGTTTATATTATTGGTAAAACCGGTATGGGGAAAACAACTTTGATTGAAAATATGGTTTATTCGGATATTATTGCCGGTAAAGGGGTTTGTTATGTTGATCCTCATGGTGATACTGCCGAAAAGATGTTGAGCTGGATACCAAGCAGTCGTATTAATGATGTTATTTATTTTAATCCGTCTGATTTGCATTATCCCATTTCATTTAATGTTTTGGAAAAAGTTTCTTCTGAGCATCGTCATTTGGTTGCTTCTGGTTTAATTGGTGTATTTAAAAAGTTATGGGCTGATTCTTGGGGACCTCGTTTGGAATATATTTTAAGAAATGCGATTTTGGCTCTTTTGGAATATCCAGATAGTACTTTATTGGGAATTAACCGTATGTTGGTTGATAAAGAATATCGTAAAAAAGTAGTAGCTAAAATTACTGATCCGGTAGTTCGTTCTTTTTGGGTTGATGAATTTCCCAGATGGAATGAAAGAGTTTTACAAGAAGTTGTTTCACCGATTCAAAACAAGGTGGGGCAGTTTTTATCAACTTCATTAATTCGTAATGTAGTCGGTCAGGTTAAATCAGCAGTTGATTTAAGAAAAGTAATGGATGAAAATAAAATTTTAATTCTAAATCTTTCCAAGGGGAGAATTGGTGAAGACGCTTCTGCTTTACTTGGTGCCATGATGGTTACAAAAATTCAGTTGGCAGCTATGAGCCGGGTTGATATTCCAGAAGATAATCGGAAAGATTTTTATTTATATGTTGATGAATTTCAGAATTTTGCGACCGATTCTTTTGCTGATATTTTATCAGAGGCTCGTAAGTATCGCTTGAATTTAATTATTGCTCATCAATATATAGAACAATTAGGCGAGGTAGTTAGACCGGCAGTTTTTGGTAATGTCGGCACTTTAATGTGTTTTCGGGTCGGTGCAGCTGATGCTGAATTTTTAGAAAAAGAGTTTATGCCTTATTTAACTCAGGAAGATCTGGTCGCTTTGCCAAAGTTTCATATCTATTTAAAATTAATGATTGACGGGATAGCCTCTGAACCATTTTCAGCTAGAGGGTTACCCCCGGTTTATAGTGATTCTTTGGGTAACGAACAAAAAGTTATTAATGTTTCCAGGGAAAGATACGCTAAACCCAAAAATGTAGTTGAAGATAAAATAAAAAGATGGAGTGGTGTAATAACTGAAGACAAAAAGGAAGTTGAAGGAAAAGGTAAGCTGATTTCTCAACAGTCAAATGAGCAAAAATTAAAACAAGGAGAGGCGGAAACCACATCAAATGAAAAAAAGAAAGATAAGGGCTGGCCAGCTGTTTGTTCTGGCTGTAAAAAAGAAATTGAAGTACCTTTTAAGCCAGATAATGTGCGTCCAGTTTTTTGTAAAGAATGCCTTAAAAAAGCTCGCCGCGGAGAAATAGGTGTTAAACCTGATGAAGTGAGTAAAGAAAAAACGCAACAACAACAAGAAGCTGTTTCTTTATCACAGATTTCGCAAAAAACCGTTGATTTTAAAGGTAAATCACCTGAAGAAAAAAAATCGGAATCAGCAAAACAGTCTGAACCTCAAAAAATCCAACCAATTAAAGAAGATAAGCCCATAGGATTAGCCAAGCAAAAGACAATAAAAGAAACTAAGCCAGTACAGCCAACCAAACAAGAAATTTCAAGACCAGAAATACAAAAGGAAATTAAAAAAACACAACCGGTTGAAGCAGAAAAAGAATCTGTAGAACAAGAAAAAGTGTTAGCTCCGGAGAAAAAAGAATCTTCACAACAAGTTCAAGAAAAAGCAGAAAAAGCAGAAAAAGGCTCGACAAAAGAAAAATTGCCAGCGGCTAATTTACTGGCTTCAGCAGAGGAAAATAATAATAATGTTAAAGAAGGTGATATAATTGAATTATAATTTTTAATGTTTGCATATTAGTAGTAATTAGTAAAATTTATGATTTATTTAGGCGCAGATCATGCCGGATTTGATTTAAAAGAGCAAATAAAAAAATATTTGTATAAAATCAATCAGCCTTATGAAGATAAAGGCAATTTAAAATACGAAAAAGATGATGATTATCCGCAATATGGATATAAAGTCGCTCAAGCTGTGGCTAAAGATAAAAATTCTAAAGGAATTTTAATTTGCGGCACCTCTTATGGCATGTGTATCATTGCCAATAAGGTCAAAGGTGTTCGGGCTGTGTCAGTTAAAAATGAGCAAGAAGCCAAAGAAATACGAAGACATAATGACGCTAATATTATGTGTTTGCCAGGCTGGGGGCTGCCTTTTGATAAAGCTAAAAAAATAGTTGATACTTTTTTAAATGCCAAATTTGACGCCAAGCCCCGCAGAATCAGAAGGATTAATAAAATAAAAAAAATTGAGAATAAAGAATTTTCAGCCAGAGGCTGATTAGCCTTTCGCCTGAAAATAATGGTATATATGAGTAAAGAAAATAATAAAAATATAAAATTAGTACCTACGCTTTTAACTCACTCGTTTTCAGAATTTAAAGAAAAGCTTAATTTAGTTGCACCTTATTTTAAATTGGTGCAGATTGATTGCATGGACAATAAGTTTGTCAAAAATAAGACTTTTTATGATTTGTCTAAAATCAAAACAATCAGAACGTATTTGAATTATGAATTGCATTTAATGGTTGCTGAGCCTTTAAAATTAATCAAAAAATGGCAGAATTTTAAAAAAGTTAAAAAAATCATTTTTCATTATGAAGCAATGAAAAATGATGAGGATATTTTTGATTTAATTAAATATTTAAAAAAAAGAAAATTTAAAGTTGGTTTGGCTATTAATCCTGAAACAAAATTAAATCAAGTTGAAAAATTTATCCCGAAAATTGATGTATTATTTTTATTAGGCGTTAAGCCTGGCTGGGGAGGTCAGGTTTTAAGACCTTCTATTTTAAATAAAGCCAAACAGGCTAGGCAAAAATATCCCAAACTGGATATTGAAATTGATGGCGGCGTTAATTTGAATAATATTGCTAAGGTGGCAAAATCAGGCGTTAATATTATTGCTGCCGGGACAATGTTTTTTGAAGCGGAAAATGTAAGAAAAATAGTTAATCAAATAAAAAATAAAATTAAAGATTAATTTAAAATTATGAAAAATGCTAATTACAATTTAATTAAAATGCTTCATAATTCTTTGGATGATTTATGGCGCTTGGAAAATTTTTATATTAAGGATGCTAAAAAAATAAAATGTAAGGGCTGTCAAGGTGTTTATGAACAAATGCGAGTAGATTTAAAAAAACACATCAATTTATTGCAGGATGAATTGGCTGAGCATATTAAAAAAGATAAGTTTGAATAATTTTAATTATGACTGATATAAAAATATATCGATGTTCAGTTTGTGGTTATATTTATCGTGATAAAAAAGCTCCTTGTGAATGTCCTTTTTGTCATAATCAGAAAAGTTTTAATCAGATAAGTCCTGACAGTCTTAATTTCGAATTTTTTAAAGATACTTGGCAGCGCCAGGTTAAATGGATGAATGCAACAAAATATCAAGATGAAATTAAATTAAATCCCAATGAAGAAACTTTAAAAGGTTTAGCTGAATCTATGGGAAAATATTTAAAAGAAGGCCAGCAATGTTATTGTCCCTGTCGCGTTTTATCCAATAATCCCGAGGCTGATAGAAAAATAATTTGTCCTTGTTATTTATATATGGGTGAAATTGAAATATGGGGTAGATGTCATTGTTCTTTGTATGTAACCCCCAAATGGGCTAAAGAAAATAAGATTGATTCAGCTTAATTTATGAAAAAAAGTTATAAAGTAAAGCAATTACAAGAAAAGGCTAATATTATTAGACAAGATATTATAAAAATGTTGGCTGAGGCAGGTTCAGGCCATTCAGCCGGTTCTTTGGGCTTGGCTGATATTTTTGTTGCCTTGTATTTTAATATTTTGAATCATGATCCGAAAAAGCCAAAATGGGAAAAAAGGGATCGTTTATGTTTATCAAACGGTCATGTTGTGCCTGTTCGTTATGCCGCTATGGCCAGAAGTGGTTATTTTTCCATTAGTAAATTAAAAACACTTAGAAAATTAGGTTCTCCTTTGCAAGGACACCCTTCATATCATGATTTCCCGGCTTTAGAGCATTCTTCTGGTCCTTTGGGCCAGGGTGTCTCAGTGGCAGTTGGCATGGCTTTGGCAGCTAAATTAAAAAAACAGAAGCATTTTGTTTATTGTATAACCAGTGATGGCGAACATAATGAAGGTCAGACTTGGGAAGCTGTTATGGCGGCTGCTAAATATAAATTAGATAATTTAATTTTTATTGTTGATCGTAACATGATACAAATTGACGGATTTACAAAAAATATTATGCCTTTGAATAATTTATATGAAAAATATCAGGCTTTTAAATGGCATGTGCAGCAAATTGATGGTAATGATATGAAGCAAATTTTAAAATCCATAGAAAAAGCTAAGCAAATAAAAAATAAACCCAAAGTTATTATTGCCCATACCATTCCGGGGAAAGGTGTTAGTTTTATGGAAAACAAATGGCAATGGCACGGCAAAGTACCTTCTGAAATTGAGGCTGAGAGGGCATTGAAAGAGTTACAGGGCGCTTTGAAATAATAAATAATAAATGACAAATAACAAAAAAATATCAAATCTCAATTCTCAAATTTCAAGCAAAGCTTGCCGTGATGCGTTTGGCGAGGCGTTATTAGAATTAGGTAAAAAGAACAAGAAGATTGTTGCGGTTTCAGCAGATTTGGCTGAATCAACCCGCTGTTTGGACTTTGGCAAAAAATACCCTAAACGTTTTTTTGAAGTTGGCGTGGCTGAGCAAAATATGGCTGGTGTGGCAACTGGTTTGGCTTTGGACGGTTTTATTCCGTTTATGTGCTCATTTGCGGTTTTTAGTCCGGGTAGAAATTGGGAACAAATTCGAGTTTCAATTTGTTATAATAATGCTAATGTTAAAATAGTCAGTTCGCATGCCGGTTTAAATGTCGGACCGGATGGTGCGACGCATCAGGCGTTGGAAGATCTGGCAATTATGCGAGTTTTACCGAATATGACGGTAATTGCGCCCAGTGATTATTTGGAGACTAAAAAAGCTGTTAGGGCAGCTGCTAAAATTAAAGGCCCCGTTTATATTCGTTATGGCCGGGCTAAATCACCGGTTTTTACTGATACTCAAAAATCTTTTAAAATCGGCCAGGCTGAAGTTTTAAAAAAAGGTAAAGACGTGACAATAATAGCTTGCGGTCTTATGGTTTATGAAGCGCTGATGGCAGCTGAAAATTTGGCTAAAAATAAAATTAAAGCGGAAGTAATTAATTGTCATACAATCAAACCAATTGACAAAAAAACAATTATTGCTTCGGCTAAAAAAACAAATAAAATTGTGACTATTGAAGAACACCAGGTTAATGGAGGATTAGGTAGCGCTATCGCTGAAGTTTTGACTCAAAATTATCCTGTGCCTCTTGAGGTAATAGGTATGCCTGACAGTTTTGGCGAGTCCGGCAGTGCAGATAGATTATTAAATAAATATAAAATTAATTATCAAGAAATTATTAAACGAGTTAATAAATTATTAAAATAATTATGCAAAAACCAAAACAGCTTTATATTTTACCATTTGATCATCGTTCAACTTTTAGAAGCAATTTATTTGGTTGGGATGAGCCGATTAATAAAGCGCAAGTGCAAAAAATTAAGGATACAAAACAAATAATCTGGCAGGCTTTTTTAAAAGTACATTTAAAAAGTTCGTTTAAAGAATATTTAGGCATCTTGGTTGATGAACAATTTGGTTCGGAAATTTTAAAAAAAGCCAAGAAAATGAATATTGTGACTATTTTAACTACGGAAAAAAGTGGACAAAAGGTATTTGATTTTGAGTACGGTAAAGATTTTGACAAGCATATTTTAAAATTTAAACCTGATTATGCCAAAGTTTTGGTGCGTTATAATCCAAGTAATAAAAAGAATAATTTAATGCAATTAAAAAGATTAAAGAAAATAAATAATTTTTGCCAAAAAAAGAAAATCGGCCTTTTGTTTGAATTATTGGTTCCGGCAACCGATAAACAGTTGGAAGTTTATAAGGATAAATTTAATTATGATAAAAAAGCCAGACCTAATTTAACCAAGCGAGCAATTAAAGAAATCAGAGTTTTTGGCATAGAGCCTGATATTTGGAAATTAGAAGCCATGGAGAAAAAATCTGACTGGCCAATGATTATTAAAGAAATAAAAAAGGATAATAAAAAAGATTTTAAAATAATTGTTTTAGGTCGCGCCGCTCCTAAAAAAGTTGTTAAATATTGGTTGAAAAACGCTGCTGGCTTTGAAGAAATTTTTGGTTTTGCCATTGGCCGGACTATATTTTCCCCATCCTTGAAAAAATACCGTGATAAGAAAATCAATAAAAAAGAAACAATAGATTTAATTGCCAAAAATTATCAATTTTTCATTAAATACTGGCAAAAATTTAAAGTATTTAAATAAAGATTTAAATTACTATAAAATTATGTTTGATGTAATTACAATCGGTTCAGCCACCAAAGATGTTTTTTTAGTTTCCAAAGATTTTAAGATAATTAAAAGTGATAAATTTAAAGGCGGAGTTGGTGAATGTTTTGCTTATGGTGCTAAAATAGAACTAGGTGATATTTATTTTGACACTGGTGGTGGGGCAACCAATGCAGCTTATACTTTTGCTAATTTGGGATTAAATACTTCGGTTGTATCAAAAATCGGCCATGATATTTATGGCATGGAAATAATGTCAGTCTTGGCTGATAATAATATAAATCCGTCAAATTTAGTAGCTGATAAAAAACACAAAACAGCTTATTCAACAATTTTGATTACGCCTGGCGGTGACCGCACGATTTTAGTTTATCGCGGTGCCAGTGCTAATTTTTCTTCTTCCGATTTTCAATGGGATAAATTAAAAACTAAATGGTTTTATATTACTTCTTTGGCTGGGAATTTAAGTTTATTGAAAAAAATATTCAATTTTGCGAAAAAGAATAAAATAAAAATTGCTTGGAATCCGGGTAGCGGGGAATTAAAGCATGGCAAAGCTAAATTAGAGCCTTTAATTAAACAAACAACTATTTTTAATATTAATAAATCCGAAGCAGCCAAATTATCAGGAAAAAAAGATATTAAAAAAATTTTTAAAGTTTTAGATAAATTAACTCCTAATTACTTGGTAATTACTGACGGTTCAAAAGGCGCTTATTTATCTGATGACATTTTAATTTATAAGGCTGATGTTTTAAAAGCAGAAGTACTTAACACTACTGGAGCTGGTGATGCTTTTGGATCCGGGTTTTGTGCCGGTATAATTTTAAAATCTGACTGGGATTATGCTTTGCGTTTGGCAATTTTAAATTCTAGTGGTGTAATTCAGGCTATGGGAGCAAAACATGGTTTATTGGAAAAATTACCGTTGCAAAAACAATTGTCTAAAATTGATATAAATATTTATGGCAAAATCTAAAGACAAGAAAAAAGACCATGTTAAATTTGAATATAATAAAATTACTCCTTTGATATATTTGGGGACAAATGCTTGTTGTCAAAGGCATTTTAAACAAGAACTTTTAAATAAAGGTATTAAAGCTGATATTTCAATTGAAGATGAAAGGATTGATCAACCAATTGGTGTTGATTGTTTTTTATGGCTGCCGGTTAAAGATCATACCGCACCGACTTTAAAACAACTTTGGGTGGGTGTTAAAACAATAGAAGCTTTGCTTGACCAAAAAGTTAAAATTTATTTGCATTGTAAAAACGGTCATGGCCGTGCCCCAACGATTTTAGCTGCCCATTTTATATATCAAGGCCTGTCTTTTTCTGAAGCCAATAGAAAAATTAAGAAAAAAAGGAACGAAATTCATATTGAGAAACCACAAAAGGAAAAATTGCAAAAATTTAAAAAATATATTAAAAATAAATAGTGAGGGAGCGCCCATCAAGGGTGAAAGGGACAATGGCTTCTGTCAATTTTGGCAGGAGCCATTTAAATTTGTGGATAAGTGCTTTTAAAAACTTGACAAGTATTTTATGCATATTTTATAATCTTGAATATATTTATTTTAAAATAAAAATTAAGACAAAAAAAGATGATGGAAAAATGTCCTATTTGTGATAATGATATTGATAAATGTACTTGCGAACAAGATTATGAATTTTATGAGCCAACTACAGCTGATTTAGATGATGAATAAAAAACACTGCCCGTAAAAGGGCGTGTTTTTTTATTCGACAAAACTGCTTATTTTTGTTAAAATTAGGGCAAATGAGTAAATTATATATAGTTGCTACACCAATCGGTAATTTGGAGGATATTACTTTAAGAGCCCTGCGAATTTTAAAGGAGGTTGATTTTGTTTTATGCGAAGATACCAGGGTGACAAAAGTTTTATTAAATAAATATGAGATTAAAACAGCAACTTTAAGTTATTTTCAACATTCTAAAATTACCAAAGTTAATAAGATAATTGATTTATTAAAAAAGGGGAATGATTTCGCTTTGGTATCAGATGCCGGAACTCCGGGTATTTCTGACCCGGGTAATAAGTTAATAGAGCAGGTGATTGGAGTATTGAAAAATAGTGTGGAAATTATAACAATTCCCGGTCCCTCAGCTGTTGTTTCTGCTTTATCAATTTCCGGCTTACCAACTGATAAATTTATTTTTTATGGCTTTTTGCCGCATAAAAAAGGTAAAGAAAAGATTTTACAAGAAATAATCAATAATAAGTTTACTTCTGTTTTTTATGAATCAACTCATAGGATTTTAAAAACTTTAAATAAATTACAAGAATTAGGTTTAACTAAGCAAGTGGTAATTTGCCGTGAATTAACTAAAAAATTTGAAACCGTTTATCGGGGCACAATTGATGAGGTTTTAAAACAATTAAATAATGATACCATAAAAGGTGAATTTGTAGTTATAATAAATTAAATTTTATGACAAAAAATATTTTAATTTTTGGCGGTAGCATAACTTATGGAGCCTGGGACATTACCAAAGGCGGTTGGGTTCAGAGATTACGTAGTTATCTTGAAAAAAATCATGAATTACAAGATTATTTTGTTTATAATTTTGGTATTCCTGGTGATACCAGTTCTATGGTTTTAGACCGTTTTGAGACAGATATAAAATATAGAGTTGATGAAGATGAGGAAAATATTGTTATTTTTGCAACAGGCACCAATGATTCTGCTTTTTTAGAAAAAGAAAATAAACAAAGGACAGAAATTGAGGTTTTTAAAGATAATTTGGAAAAATTATTTAATCAAGCCTCTGAATATTCTGATAAAATAATATTTATTGGTTTAACAACCGTTAATCAGCCCATGGTTTCTCCCATACCTTGGAAACCTAATATTTTTTATAATAATCAAAATATATTACAGTATAATAAAATAATTAAGGATTTTTGTCAGTCAAGAAATATTTTATTTATTGATTTATATGATAAAGTTGCTACAGATAATTTGGTTGATGGTATTCACCCTGATGAACAAGGTCATGAAATCATGTTTCAGGTAATTAAGGATAATTTAATTAAAAATAATATAATATAACATGTCTGCTAAAAAAGAAACTTTTTATATTACAACTACCTTGCCTTATGTTAATGCGGATCCGCATATTGGTTTTGCCGCTGAAATTGTTAGAGCTGATATTATTGCGCGTTATCAGCGCATGATTGGTAAAGAAGTTTTTTTTAATACCGGAACGGATGAACATGGTCTAAAAATTTATCGGCAGGCGCAGGAAGCTGGCAAAGATGTGCAAAAATATGTTGATGAATATGCGGCCAAGTTTCAATTGCTTGATGACGCTTTAAATTTAAGTTTTAATAGTTTTATTCGTACTACCGATCCTAAGCATATTAAAGCTGCTCAGGAATTTTGGCGTTTATGCAAGGAAAACGGCGATATTTATAAGAAAAATTATCAGGTTAAGTATTGTGTTGGTTGTGAAATGGAAAAAAGTGATTCGGAGTTGGAAAACGGCCGTTGTTCGATCCATCCTAATCAGGAATTAGAATTAATTGATGAGGAGAATTATTTTTTTGCCTGGTCTAAATATCAGCAAAAACTTTTGGATTTTTATGAAAAAAATCAAAATTTTGTCATACCTCAGCATCGTTTACATGAGATTAAAAATTTTGTTTCAGCCGGTTTGCAAGATTTTTCCATCTCGCGTTTAAAAGATAAAATGCCCTGGGGCGTGCCTGTGCCTGATGATGAAGAACATGTTATGTATGTTTGGTTTGATGCTTTGGTTAATTATATTTCATGTTTAGGCTGGCCTAAAGATAATAAAACATTTGAAAAATTTTGGCCGGGGATTCAGGTGGCTGGTAAAGATAATTTGCGTCAGCAAACTGCCATGTGGCAGGCTATGTTAATGTCAGCCGGTTTGCCCAATTCCAAACAGGTTTTGATTTTTGGTTTTATTAATTCAGGCGGTCAAAAAATGAGTAAAAGTTTAGGCAATGTAATTAACCCAATGGAAGTAGTGCATAAATACGGTACTGATACTGTTCGTTATTTTATTGCAAGTGGTTTGCCTACATTTGAAGATAGTGATTTTACTTATGAAAGATTTGAAAAAAAATATAATTCTGATTTGGCCAATGATTTGGGGAATTTGCTTTCTCGCACCTTATCCATGACTGAAAAATATTTTTATGGCAAAGTCCCAAAATTTAATGTTTCCGCCTCTGGCGGAGATTCTGATAAATTTTTTGAATTTGATTTAAAAACCGATTGGGAGAGATATGATCATTATATGACAAGTTTTCAATTTGATCAGGCTTTGGCAGTTGCCTGGGAAAATATTAGAAAATCAAATGCTTATATTGAAAAAGAACGGCCTTGGGAATTAGTAGAAATGGATAAAGATATTTTAGCTGATGTCATGTATAATCTTTTGGAAACTTTGCGTCAGACCGCTATCATGATTCGGCCATTTATGCCCGCTGCCAGCGAAAAGATTTTAAAACAATTAGGTTTTTCACCGGCAAAAGAATTTAAAAAATCAATCCTTGATTTGAGAAAATGGGCTACTTTACCTTTGGGCCAAAAAATAAAAAAAGACAAGCCTTTATTTCCGCGTTTAAATAATAAACAATAATAAATTAATTACTAATTTATGACTATTTTTGACGTAATTTTATTAATAATTTTAGGTGGCTTTATTTTATTCGGTTTATGGTTTGGCTTGATCCATACTTTAGGTGCAATAGTTGGGACTTTTGCCGGTGCTTTTTTTGCCGGTTTATGGTATGACGAGCTTGGTGTCTGGTTAACTCAAATTTTCGGTCATCCTAATTTAATGAAAATTTTTGCTTTTATTTTTATTTTTATTATTGTTAATCGGTTAATCGGGTTTGCTTTTTATATTTTAGATCGTATTTTTAGATTTTTGAGTATTATACCTTTTTTAAAAACAATTAATCGGATTTTAGGTGCGGTTTTGGGCTTTTTTGAAGGAATTTTGGTGATTGGTTTAGCTTTATTTATGATTTCACGTTTTCCGGTCTCTGAATGGTTCACTGCTGTTTTGCAGGCGTCTAAATTGGCTCCTTGGTTTTTAAAAACTTCCAGTATCTTGCAATGGATGCTGCCGGAACTTTTACGCCAATTACAATCGGTAATTTAGTGATAAGTTTAAAAGTTTATAAAGTTTAATGTGATTTTTATTTTATATTACTTAATTTATGTTAATTGATTCTCATGCTCATATAAATTTTCATGAATATGCCGCTGAACTTAATGATGTAGTTCAGCGTTCTTTTGATAATAAAACCTGGATAATTAATGTTGGGTCAAATTATGAAACCAGTCAAAAAACAATTGATATTGCAAAAAAATTTGGCAAAGGAATTTGGGCTGTGATTGGTTGTCATCCTATACATTTGGTTAAAGATGTAACTGAAAAAGCCAGTTTTGGTGGGGAAGAGCACAGTTTTTTCACCCCTAAGGAAAAATTTTCCGCCAGAGGCGGATCCGCCCTTGGCGGAGATTATGATAAATATTTAAATTTAGCGCAATCAAGTGATACGGTTGTGGGCATAGGGGAGACTGGTTTAGATTTCTTTCGCATGGCGGATGAAGAATATACAATGGATAAGATTAAAGAAATACAGATAAATGTTTTTAAACAATTTATTCAATTAGCCAAAAGACTTGATTTGCCATTGGTTTTGCATTGTCGAGGAGAGGAAAGCGACCCTTATGGCGCTTATGATTTAATTTTGGATATTTTAGAAAAAGAAGATTATCATAAGGGCGTTATTCATTGCTATGGTGGTAATAAAACTCAGGCTCGAAAATTTTTAAATTTAGGTTTTTATGTCGGATTTACTGGTATTGTTACTTTTAAAAATGCCCAAGAATTGCAAGAAATTGCCAAAGAGACTCCTTTGGATAAAATTTTAATTGAAACAGATGCGCCTTTTTTGGCACCTGAGCCTTATCGCGGTCAGAAAAATGAACCTTATTTTGTTCGTTATATTGCCCAAAAAATAGCGGATTTAAAAGAATTAACTTTTACAGAGATTGAAAAACAAACCTTTAATAATGCTGTTAAATTATTTAATTTACAATAATGAAAAATCCTGACTGGAAAAGGGAATCTGGTTTATGGCAACGAGGCTATCAATATGTAGCCGGGATAGATGAAGTTGGTCGGGGAGCTTGGGCTGGGCCAATTGTGGCAGCGGGTGTTATTTTTGAGCGCAGAAAAATGATCAAAGGGTTAAAAGATTCTAAGAAGATATCAGCTTTTAAAAGAAAAAAGTTAGTTGAGGAAATTAAATATAAAGCTTTATCCTGTACGGTTGTGGTAATTGATAATACTGTAATTGATGAAATTGGAGTTGGTAAGGCTAATGCTTTAGTTATAGACAAGGTGATTAATGGTTTGAGTATTCGACCACAATATTTATTAATTGATAAAGCCAGCGTAACTAAATATAAAATAAGAATTCCCTGGGAAACAATTGTCAAAGGTGATAATTTGGTTTTTTCTATTGCGTCCGCTTCGATTTTAGCCAAGGTGGCTAGAGATGATATTATGCTAAAATTAGCCCAAAAATACCCTAAGTATGGTTTTGATTTACATAAAGGGTATGGTACCAAATTGCATCAGCAAATGCTAAGCAAATATGATATTTGTCCAATCCATAGAAAATCATATAAACCAATCAGTCAGCGGCAATTAATTTGAATTATGCACAGTTAAATTTTAAAAACAGCTTGACTTTTTTAAAAAAAAGATGTACTATATTGGTGATTATGAATTTTTTTTCCCAAAAAGCTCGATTCGAGTTTTTTTCTTTTTACTTTTAAAAGTATGCCAGAAGATATTGTTTCCAATATAAAAAAATTAATGTTAAATTTAAGCCTGTATACCGGTGCTTTAATTTTAGGTCCTTTAATTTTTTTTGGCGGAATCGGTTATTTATTGGATAAATATTTAAATACCCAACCAATTATTTTGATTATTGGTGTATTAATCGCTTTTATCTTTACTAATATATTTTTATATAAAAAAATAAAAAATTTAAATCAAGTAGTAAAAAAAGAATTTAAAAATAATCGAAAGGATATTAAAGACAATGAAGCTTAATATATCATTAGCCCCAGAAACCATATTTGAGATAGCTGGATTTCCGATCACCAATACTTTACTATGGACTTTTGTTATAAGTCTTTTTTTGATTATTTTTACTTTAATTTTAAATAAACGTAAAAAATTGATCCCTGGTAAAATTCAGAGCGTTTTCGAACTTTTAATTGAAAAGGGTTATGATTTTGTAAAATCAATAATCGGTACAGAAGAAAAAGCCAGGAAAATTTTTCCTTTGGTAATGACAATGTTTATTTTTACTTTGGTGGCTAATCTGGTTATTTATATTCCGGGGCAAGCAGCTGTTAATCTGCATAAATCCGAAGGTATTGTACCGGTTTTTCGAGCGGTTATGTCTGATTATGGTATGGTTTTTGTAATGACCATGATAACTATTATTACTATGCATGTTGTGGCTATTATTGTTCATGGGCCATTTGGTTATTTAAAGAAATTTATTAATTTTTCCAGTCCGTTAAATTTCATTTTGGGCTTAATGGATATTATTAGTGAGATCGCTAAAATAATTTCTTTATCATTCCGTTTATTTGGCAATATTTTTGCCAGTGAAGTCTTGGGGGCTGTAATGTTATTTTTAGCTCCCTTTTTTATACCGTTACCGTTTATATTTTTGGGAATTTTAACAGCTGTTGTTCAGGCTTTTGTTTTTTCTGTTTTGACTTTGGTTTTTATCAGTTTAGCTGCTGAAATAGATCGTGATGAAGTTGTTGAACAGCATTCAATATAGGTTTGTTGGTTGATTTATTTATTGGTAAATTGGTCAGACTAATAAACAAATTAACTAATAAATAATTAACATTAAATTTATGGATCCAGAAATTTTTAAATTATTAGCTGCTGGTTTAGCAATTGGACTTGGTGCGATTGGTTCAGGTATCGGCGAAGGGATTATTGCTGGTAACGCCTTATCAGCAATTGGCCGAAATCCTGAAGCCGCTGATAAAATTACTCCTTTGATTTTTGTTACCATGGCTATTGCCGAATCAACCGCTATTTATTCATTGGTTGTTGCTCTAATTATTTTATTCGGTTAAAAATTAGATATTGTTCAGCTCTTAATTAAAGGGCTGGATTAATTTAAATTTTAATTATTTAATATGGAATTAATTGAATCATTAGGTTTGAATTATAAAATTTTAATAGCGCAATTGATTAATTTTGCTGTTTTGGTTTTTATTTTATATAAATTCGGCTATAAACCAATTTTGAGGTTTTTGGATGATAGACGTAAAAAGATCGAAGAGGGCGTAATCAATGCCGAAAAAGCTCAAGCTAAATTAGAAGAATTGAGTGAAAAAGAAAAAAAAATAATTAAAGATGCCAAAAAAGAAGCTTTAGCAATAGTTGAAAATGCCAAAAATCAGGCTGAAGAAAAAAGAAAAGAATTAATCGCTAAAGCCAAACAAGATATTTCAGTAATTATTAATGAAGAAAAAACTAAAATCAAACAGGAAAAAGCCGAGTTGGTTAATGAAGTAAAAAAAGATGTTAGTAAATTGATTGTAATTGCCTTGGAAAAAATAATTGATAAAAAGGTGGATAAATCCGAAGATAAGAAGATTATTGAAGAAATAGTAACAAATTTAAAAAAATAATATGAAAATCAAACCGCAGCAATACGCCCAAGTTTTATTCGAGAGTCTTGAACAGGCTCCACAATCAGATTGGCAAAAGATGATTAATAATTTTGCTAAATTATTGCTTGAACATAATCAAATTTCTCAGCTGGATAAAATAATTTATTTTTTTGATAAGCTTTGGAATAAACGAAAAAATATAACGAGTACAAAAATAATAAGCGCTTATAAGCTTGATGAACAGACTGAGACATTATTAAAAAAATATTTAGAAAAATTGGTTGATGGTGAAATAGAATTTTCTGCTGAGGTTGATAAAAAATTAAAAGGCGGGTTTTTATTGCGTTATAATGATAATTTAATAGATTATAGTTTGAAAAATCGTTTAAGAAAATTAAAAACCAAATTAATTAATTAAAATAATTCATAGAATATTATGACAAATAAAGATTATATCATTACTCAATTAAAGGAGCAGATACAAGATTTTAAAAATGAGTCTACAGAAAAGAATTTTGGCAAGGTTATTGAAGTTGGTGACGGTATTGCTAAAATTTCAGGCTTATCACAAGTAGTGATGTCAGAAATGTTGGAATTTAAAACTGAGACCGAGTCTATTTTTGGTGTAGTTTTAAATTTGGAAGAGGATAGTGTCGGCGCTATTATTTTTGGTAATTATGAAAAAATCAAAGAAGGTGATGAAGTAATTGCTTTGCAAAGAATTTTAGAAGTTCCGGTTGGCGAAGAAGTTGTCGGACGAGTTTTGGATCCTTTGGGTAAAGTTTTGGATAGTGGGAAAGCAATTAAAACTAAAAATTATTATCCAATAGAAAAAATAGCACCTGGCGTGATTGCGCGACAGCCTGTTGATCAGCCGGTGCAAACCGGTATTAAAGCCGTTGATGCCATGATTCCCATTGGCCGTGGTCAAAGGGAATTGATTATTGGTGACCGACAAATAGGTAAGACCGCAATTGCTATTGATGCGATTATTAATCAAAAAGGTCAAAACATGAAATGTATTTATGTGGCTATTGGACAAAAGGAATCAAAAATAGCAAATATTGTAGCCAAATTAAAAGAAACTAAAGCCATGGATTATACAACCGTGATTCTGGCTGGTGCGTCTGATCCATCGTCAATGCTTTATATTGCACCTTATGCCGGCTGTGCTATGGCTGAATATTTTCTTGATAAAGGCGAGGATGTTTTAATAATTTATGATGATTTATCAAAACATGCGGTAGCTTATCGTGAAATTTCATTACTGTTAAAACGTCCGCCCGGGCGTGAGGCTTATCCCGGAGATGTTTTTTATTTGCATTCAAGATTATTGGAAAGGGCTTGTAGATTAAATGAAAAAAATGGTGGCGGTTCAATTACTGCTTTACCGATTATTGAAACTCAGGCCGGTGATGTCTCGGCTTATATTCCAACTAATGTTATTTCGATTACTGACGGCCAGATTTATTTGGAGCCCGATTTATTTTATCAAGGAGTTCGGCCGGCAATTAATGCCGGATTATCAGTCTCACGTGTCGGTTCGGCAGCTCAAATTAAAGCTATGAAAAAAGTTGCCGGTAAAATGCGCCTGGAGGCTGCTCAATATCGTGAATTGGCAGCTTTTGCCCAATTTGGTTCTGATTTGGATAAAGAAACTCAGACTAAATTGGAAAGAGGTAAAAGATTAATAGAGATCTTAAAGCAGGATCAGTATGAACCGGTACCAGTGGCTGAACAGGTTGTTATTTTCTTTGCTTTGATTTCTGGCCTAATAGATGATGTGCCAGTGGAAAAAGTTTCAGAATTTGAAAATAGTTTGCTTGAATTTGTCAGAGACAATGGTCAGTCGATTTTAAATAATATTGAGCAAACCGGTGAATTAACAGAAGAAGATGAAAATAATTTAAAAACAGTTATTAATAATTTTAAAGATACCTTAGATTATTTAATTAATTAAAAATAATGGCTAAAACAAAAGAAATTCAAAGAAGAATAAAATCGGTCAATAGTACCAAAAAGATTACCAAAGCCATGGAAATGGTGGCAGCTTCCAAGATGCGTAAAGCTGTTGATGCTGTTTTAAAAACAAGAACTTATGCCAATTTGAGTTGGATAACTATTTTAAATATTTCCAAATCAGTTGGAGCCGGTAAATATTTGCATCCTTTAATGGAAAAAAGATCAGAAATAAAAAAAGTGGCGATTATTTTAATGTCTTCAAATAGAGGCTTATGCGGCAGTTTTAATTCAGCCATTATTAATAAGGCTGTGAAATCCATAAGAAAACATCAGGAAAAAAATGGTCAGAAAAAAATAGAAACCGATTTTGTTATTGTTGGTAAAAAAGGCTTAACAGTTAATTCTCGTTATGGTTATGGAGTGGTAGCTGAATTTGCTAAGGCTGATATTGCTGCCGAAGTTCGTGAAGTTATGCCTATTGCCAAATTAGTCATAGATGATTTTTTACAAGGTAAATATGATAAAGTAATGGTTGCTTATACTGATTTTATTAGTGCAATTAATCAGGTTCCCAGCGTTAAACAGTTATTACCGATTGATATTGAAGCACAAGATGATTATTTGGGAATTATGGGCAAGGATACCAGAGTCGGTGCCGATAAAGATTATTATCAGGAAAAAGAAGACAAGTATTTAAAAGATAAAGATAAAAAAAGATTTTTTGTTTTTAGTTATGAGCCAGGCCCTAAACAAGTACTTGATGAAATGCTACCCAGGTTAATTGAAGTACAACTTTTTCAAGCCTTGCTTGAATCAAATGCTTCGGAACATAGTGCTAGGGTGGCAGCTATGCAAAAAGCTTCAGAATCTGCGACTGAATTGGTTGACCAATTGACATTATATTACAATAAGGCTCGCCAGGCAGCTATTACTAATGAAATTGCTGAAATTAGTGCTGGAGCCAATGCTTTAAATAATAATTAATAATAAATATATAAATATGTCAGAAAAAAATGAAGGTGTTATTAAACAAGTAATCGGAGCAGTCGTTGATGTTTATTTTGAAAATAATTTACCTGAAATTTATACTGCTTTGGAAACAAAAATTAATGATAAAAATTTAATTTTAGAAACTCAGCAACATTTGGGTTTTAATGTTATAAGGGCGTTAGCAATGGGCTCTACAGACGGCTTGAAAAGAGGGGATAAAGTTATTAATACAGGTAAAGGTATCTCCGTCCCGGTTGGTGAACAGACATTAGGTAGAATTTTTGATGTTTTGGGCAATCCGGTTGATGGAAAAGATTTGGTAAAAACCGAGCAAAAATACGAAATTCATCGTTCTGCGCCTGATTTTATTGATCAATCAACTAAAACAGAAATTTTGGAAACCGGAATAAAGGTAATTGATTTGATTTGTCCGATTGCCAAAGGAGGAAAAGTCGGGATGTTTGGTGGCGCCGGTGTTGGCAAGACTGTTATTATTCAGGAATTTATTAATAATATAGCCAAACAACATGGCGGATATTCTGTATTTGCCGGAGTAGGGGAAAGAACTCGTGAGGGAAATGATTTATATCATGAAATGCAAGATTCAGGTGTTTTGGATAAAGTAGCCATGGTTTTTGGTCAAATGAATGAACCGCCAGGCAACAGAGCTAGAGTCGCTTTGACCGGTTTATCAATAGCCGAATATTTTCGTGATGAAAAAAATCAAGATGTTTTATTTTTTATTGATAATATTTTTAGATTTACTCAGGCTGGTTCAGAAGTCTCAACTTTATTGGGTAGAATGCCTTCGGCAGTCGGTTATCAACCGACTTTGGCAACTGAAATGGGTGAATTACAGGAAAGAATTACCTCAACCAATAAAGGATCAATTACTTCTATTCAGGCTGTTTATGTACCGGCAGATGATTTAACTGATCCGGCACCGGCTACGACCTTTGGTCATCTTGATTCTACCGTAGTATTGTCTCGCAGTTTGTCAGAACTCGGTATTTATCCAGCTGTTGATCCTTTGGATTCCTCTTCGATTATTTTGAATCCCAAAATTGTCGGTAAAGAACATTATCAAGTGGCCAGAGGAGTACAAAAAATATTACAGCGATACAAGGACTTGCAGGATATTATTGCAATTTTGGGTATCGAAGAATTATCTGATGAAGATAAATTAACTGTAGCTCGTGCCAGAAAAATTCAAAGATTTTTATCTCAACCCTTTCATGTGGCCGAAGCGTTTACCGGGCATGGCGGTAAATATGTAAAGCTAGAAGATACGATTAAAGGATTTCAAGCTATTTTAAATGGAAAATATGATGATAGAGGAGAAGGTGATTTTTATATGAAAGGTTCTATTGATGAAGTTTAAATAATAATTATATGTATAAATCAAAAGAAATAATTAAATTTGAAATAGTAACTCCAGAAAAAATTGCTTTAAAGGAAATGATTAAAAAAGTCACGGTGCCGACTGAGGAAGGTTTTATTACTGTTTTACCAAAACATATGCCTTTGGTTGGGATTTTAAAGCCAGGTGTTATTGAATTAGTTAATGAAAATAATGAACATAAAATAATGTCGGTTTCCGGTGGGTTTATTGAGGTATTTAGAAATAAGGTCGTGCTTTTAGCTGATACGGCTGAACGCGCCGAAGAAATCGATTTGGCTAAAGCTGAAGCCGCCAGAAAAACAGCTGAACAGAGTTTGAAAAATTTACGAACTTCTGATAAGGAACGTTTTGCCAATATTAATGCCAGTTTAGCTAAAGAATTAGCCAGAACTAAGGCAGTTATCCGCTGGAAAAAGATTAATAAATTATAAATAACAATTTAATTTTTGGCTTGACAAATAGAAATTAATATGCTAAGGTTTAAATCAAAATAGCATTCAAAGGAGGTTTTATTTGAATACCGGTGACAGTTTTATGAAATTCCCGTTGGTAGCGCTGAATATTACAATATTTTTGCTTATTGTTTGCATTTACAGATCACCAGAGGATTTAAAGGAAAATCAAAGGGTAAAGAAATATTTAAAATTTTAGTTGATTATCAGTTTGAAGCTGTTAGTTAAAATGTCCACTTGGATATTTTTTTTATTTTTAAGTTAAAATTATTTTATGAATCTGAAATTATTAAAAAATTCATTAAAGAACGAGCCTGCTTATCGTTTTAAGCAATGCCAGCAAGTAATTTGGCATGATTTAATTGATGATTGGCAAAAAGCTTTTAATTTACCACAAAAACTTCGAGTTGAATTGAATCAAAAAATACCCTTAGAGTTAGAAGCTAAAATTATTAGGTCTGATGATAAAAAAACTATTAAGGCTTTAATTACTTTAATTGATGATAAGAAAATTGAAACAGTTTTAATGCGTCATAATGACGGCCGCAATACTGTTTGTGTTTCTTCACAGGTAGGGTGTCCTTTGGGGTGCTTGTTTTGTTCAACTGGTCAGGTAGGCTATAAACGTAATTTAGAAATAGATGAGATAATTACTCAGGTTTTGTTTTTTGCCAGATTATTAAAAAAAGAAAATAAAAAGGTGACAAATGTCGTTTTTATGGGAATGGGGGAACCATTTTTAAATTATGATAATGTTATCGAGGCTATAAAAATTTTAAATAATAAAGATTATTTTAATATCGGTGCCCGGCATATTTCAATTTCAACAATCGGTTTACCTGAAGATATTTATAAATTAAGCAAAGAAAATTTACAGATTAATTTGGCTATTTCCTTACATGCGCCTAATAATAAATTACGTGATAAACTTATACCTTTAAATAAAAAATATTCGTTAAATCAGGTTTTAACGGTAGTAAAAGATTATATCAAGGAAACCAATCGGCGGGTAATGATTGAGTATATTATGTTAAAAGATTTTAATGATAGTGAACAAGCGGCTAATCAATTGGTAGAATTGTTAAAATATTTACCGTCAAAACTTTATTTACTTAATTTAATTTTATATAATAAGGGTGATTTTCTAAACAATAAATTTCAACCATCTAGTCCCAAAAATGTTGCCTTATTTAAGCATATTTTGGGGCGTAATAAAATTAATGTCACTGAAAGGCATCGTTTTGGTAAAGAGATTGATGCAGCTTGTGGTCAATTAGCAAATAAATATAATCACTAAAAAACAATAAAAAAACAATAATTCGTGATAATAAAATTATTGTTTTTTTATTGTTTTTATTCGGATTTTAAAATAGTTTCAAGGTTTATTTGTGATTGTTCATCCAATGCTTTTTCATTTTTTAATTCTTGAATAATAAATTCAGAAGTAATATCATCCCATTTTTCTCCGGAAAATTTTTGATCGGCTTGTTCGATTAATTCGTTTAATTTTTTTTCAGTAATATTATGAGCCCCTTTACGTAGATAAGCAATGACTTTATCATAAAGTTCTGGTTGTTTTGTTTTTAATTCGGCTAAAAGTTTTAGCCTGATTTTAGTTTTTTCAATGGTTGCTTTTAATTCCGCAATTTCCAGCCAAATATTTTCCAGATTTTTTAAGCGAGCCGATGGGGGAATATCTTTAGGACCTTCTTTTGTTTCCATTATTTTTTTAAAAGCTGTTAAAGCTTCGGTAATATGGGCCAGGCCATAATCTATATGAGTAGAAAGATTTGCTTCTTCAAAATCTTTAATATTTTTTATTTTTGAGACTTGTTGAGCAAATTTTTGTAATTTTTGTTCTGCTTCTTGCGGCCATTCCCTGACAATAGCGGTTAATTCATCTCCGCCATGTCTGAAGAATTTAACAATCGGCTTTTTTTCTGATTCATTTAAATCTTCCGGTAAGGTCACTTTTGGCGACCCAACTGCTCGAGCCGCATCACCGATCCTGCCTAAAAGCTGATCGCCACCTTGCAAACCGCTTTTATTGGCCAAAGATAAATAAGCAACATCACAAATGGCAATGTTTAGTGGTTGTTTTTTTATTGTTTCATTATTAAGTAATTGATCAATAAATTCTATTAATTCATTATCTGTTAATTCCTCTAATTTTTTCAATCCTTTTTCTCCCATCATTTCTGTGATTTCTTGGTTTATATCTTGAAATAAACCGGCACGCCTTTCCAAGCCAGTAACCGGATCGGTAATGGCTTCTTTTAAACGATCTTTTAATTCTTTATTTTTTTGTTTTAATTCTTCGATTTGTTGTTCAGGTGTTTTGTCTTGCTCGGGTTGAATTAGTTCTTGTTCTGCTTTGTTCATATTTTTATAATAAAATAATTTTAAATAAATAAAGCGATATAATCATTGGATCATATCGCTTGTGCTCAAATAGTGTTACTCATGGCATTGAATGTCAATTCTTGTAATTCTTCAGGAGAAAGAGTTTTAAAAAAGTCAATCAGTTTTTGAGCTGTTTGTTCCTCGATTTTTGTCAGTTCGGTATTAATACCCAAGCCTTTAAGACGTTGATTGGCGACCAACTTTAAAATATCTTCATTAGCCTCAGGAAACCTTTCCTGAAAAAAGTCTTTGACTGTTTGATAGTTTGAGCTCATTGTTTTTCTCCTTTTTTACTTTATTACTTATTTTATTGTATAATAAATTTTAATTTTTGTCAATAGATTGTTTTTATTTACTTATTATGAATTTTAAGCTAAAATTAAATTAATATGATAAAAAAAATAATTAAAAATAGTTATGATTTGAATATCTCAGTTTTGATAGAAAAAGCTGATCAGGCAAAAGGTTTGGCCATTATTTTACATGGTTTGGGCGGATTTAAAGAACAGGGACATATAGCAACATTTGCCGAGGCATTTAAAGAATCAGGTTATACTGTTTTACGCTTTGATGCTACTAACTCTTTTAATGAAAGTGAAGGCCAATTTGAAGAAGCTAGTGTAACAAAACATTATCAGGATTTAGAAGATGTTATTGCTTGGGCTAAAAAACAAGATTGGTATATCGAACCCTTTGTATTGGTCGGTCATAGTTTGGGAGGTATCGCGATTTTATTATATACTTTAAATTTCCCCGAACAAGTTAAAGCTGTTGCTCCCATTTCAACAGTAGTTTCCGGCAAGTTAAGGCTGGAAGCTTATAAAATGTTTTTAGGTGAAGAACATGTAAAAGCTTGGCAAAAAACAGGCTGGTATGAATATGAAAGTTTTTCCAAGCCCGGACTTATAAAAAGATTGCCTTGGTCGCATATGGAAGATAATTTGAAATATGATATCTTAACTAAAGCTGATGAATTGAAATTACCAGTATTATTAATAGTTGGTGAGCATGATACTTCTACGCCTTTTACTCATCAGCAAATGCTTTATGAAAAACTGCCTGGCCCGAAGGCATTATATATTATCAAAGGTGCTGCTCATACTTTTTACGATCAAGAATATTTGGCTGAAATAAAACAAATTTTTAAAAATTGGATTAAAAAAATATGAAATACAGGGAAAAATATAAGCCAATTAAATTTCCGCAAGATGAACAAAAACATAATCATGTGATTGAATGGTGGTATTTTAATGGTAATTTGAAAAGTAAATCTGGCCGTTTATTTTCTTATATGAATACATTATTTGCCGCAAAACCTAAAAAAGTTAAGATTCCTTTTTTAAGTAATATTCCTTTAAAAACTTTATATTTTTCCCATCATTTATTGACTGACAATAAGGCCAATAAGTTCCAATATAAAATTAATCCTGTTTGCTGGGTCAACCATAATAGCTTTACAAAACCTTTACTTTGGGCTCAATATGATAACGCTTGTTTAATTGAAGAAACTAGTCAATTTAATTATCATATAGTTAATGATTTTATTGATTTAAATTTAGAAGCGAGCAAGCAGCCTTTACTTTTGAATAAAACCGGTTTTTTGGATTTAGGCATGAAAACAACTTATTATTATTCTTTGACTAATTTGAAAACTAAAGGCATAATTAAGGTTAAAAATAAATGGCTAGAAGTTGAGGGGCTTTCCTGGATGGATCATCAATGGGCTCAAGGGCCTTTAATGCGTGGTGATAAATGGACCTGGTTTTCTATTCAGTTAAATAATGGGATTGATATGCTTTGTTTTGTGTATGGTGATGAGGTAAAAACTTTTCACGCCAGTTTAATTGATGAAAATGGTAAAGTTGAATTTACTGATGATTTAATTTTAAAAGCCAAAGGAAATAAATATCATAGTAAAGAGACCGGGTCTGATTATTATTTAAATTATGAGATTTATTTGCCTGATTGGCAGATAAATTTGGAGGTCAAATCTTTTAATAGACAACAAGAAATGATTTTTGGTACAATTAATTATTGGGAAGGAGGGATTGAAGTTCAAGGAAAAATAAAGAATAAAAAAGTTAAAGGCCTGGGCTTTATGGAATTGGTCGGCAGTCCCATGAAAAAAAGTGTTTATCAAATTTATTTGAATAAAATAAAAAAAGAAATTTTAAATAATCCCATAAAATCATTTAGTAATGAACTCGCTAAACAATTAAAAGTTTATAAATAAAATTATGCAAAAATTCAATTTTTTAATTTTAAGCCTATTGGTTTTATTGGGTGGCTGTAATTTTGTTGCCAGCCCCGAATCAATTAGGCCGGAACCTGTACCAGATTTATTTAATGAAAATTTGAATAACGATTTAAGTGATGCTGATAATTTTTCTGATTGGGAATTTTATAGTTTAGAGTTGGGGCGAACTGATCCGGATATTCAAAGTCAAAAGACCTATACTTTTTATTTACCCAAAGATTTTGAGTTTGAATTAATGGGAGTTGATGCTCAAAGTACGATAATTGAATTTAAAAAAGATAATCAGGTTATATTTAGCTGGAATAATCGAGATTATGTGATTGAAGAAAATAATTTAGATAAAATGTATCCAGAATGGAATAATTATAGTTTTGTTGGTGGTCATACCAATGTTTTGTTTTTTGATGAAGAAAAAAATGCTGATCATGAAGATGATTTGCACGTTTTTGAAAATAGTTTAAAAGTCGATAATCAGTTTGTTTTTGAATAATAATTAACTAAAAAGGGGGGGGAGATGAATCCAGTTAGTAAAAATAAATCATTCGGCTTATTTTTATTGGATTTGGTAAACGTTTTTGGTTGCCCTTGTTGATTTCTTTTATTATTCATGTTATTTTGCTGATGAATCTGCAATTAATATAAAATTTAAAAGACCGCTTTGGGCGGTCTTTTTTTAAAAAATTAGTAGGCTCTGGCCTATAGCCATGTTTCTTGGATATTTGAGCATTAAAATTGTTATTTTGTCAAGAGTTTTAATTTTTCATAATTTAAGTTAAAATATATTACATGGAAGAAAAAATAAAATTTAATTCCGAACAAAAGAAAGCCATTACCTTTGGAGATGGCCCACTTTTGATTATTGCAGGCGCGGGTACTGGTAAAACAATGGTTATTACCAGGCGGATTGCCCATTTGATTTTGGATAAAGGTGTTAAAACTGATGCTATCTTAGCTTTGACTTTTACTGAAAAAGCAGCCGGAGAAATGCAGGAAAGAGTGGATAAGTTATTACCTTATGGTTATATTGACTTATGGATATCCACTTTCCATTCGTTTTGCCAAACAATACTGGAGCAACATGCCTTGGATATTGGTTTGTCTAATGATTTTAAACTACTTAACCAGACCAGCCAGTGGCTTTTAGTTAGACAGAATTTGCATAAATTTGAACTTGATTATTATAAGCCTTTGGGAAATCCGACCAAGTTTATCCATGCCTTACTGAACCATTTTTCACGCTGTAAAGATGAGGAGATTTATCCTCAAGATTATTTGGCTTATGCGGAAAAATTAGAGCTTGATATGGACAATAAAAACAGTGATCAGGTAGTCCAGGATGAAGCTAAACGTTTAAAAGAAATTGCCAATGCTTATCATATTTATCAGCAGTTGCTGTTGGATAATAATTCTTTGGATTTTGGTGATTTAATTAATTATACTTTATGGTTATTTAAAGAACGGCCGGCTATTTTGCAAAAATATCAAAAACAGTTTAAATATATTTTAGTTGATGAATTTCAGGATACTAATTATGCCCAATATAACTTGGTTAAGCTTTTAGCTGGTGATAAAGGTAATTTAACCGTTGTTGCTGATGATGACCAGTCAATTTATAAATTTCGTGGAGCTTCAGTTTCTAATATTTTGCAATTTAGCAAGGATTATCCTAAAGCAACTCAGATTGTTCTGATCAATAATTATCGCTCCTGTCAAGAGATTCTGGATTTGTCATATAATTTTATCAAATTAAATGACCCTAATCGCTTGGAAGCTCAAAAAAATTCTAAGATAAAAAAACAATTAAAATCTAATTTGAAAAAAAAGGCGCAAATTAAGCATCTACATTTTCAGACTTTAGATGACGAGGTCAGGGGAGTGATTGAGAAAATTTTGGAAATAAAAAAGCAAGATAAAAATGCAGCCTGGTCAGATTTTGCGATTTTAGTTAGAGCTAATGATAGTGCTACTACTTTTACTAATTTTTTGCGTAAGACCAATTTACCTTACCAATTCGTCGCTTTGCGCGGATTATATTCCAAACCCATTATTCTGGATATTTTAAATTATTTTAAACTGCTTGATGATTATCATGAAAGTTCTGCCGTATTTCGTATTTTACGTTCGCCGATAATTAATTTATCTGATGAAGATGTGACTAAGCTTTGTTATTGGGCTAAGAAGAAAACAATTTCTCTATATGAAGCTTTAAAACAAGCTGGTTCCATAAAAGGTTTATCATCTGAAACTGTTTCGGAAATAAATCGTTTGTTATCATTAATTGAAAAACATACTAATTTAACCAGAAATAAAACAGCCGGAGAAATTCTATTAACTTTTATGAATGATTCTCAATATTTGCAAAAAATTGTTCAAGCTGATGAGGCTATTGCTAAGCAAAATGCTGAATATTTAAATCAATTTTATGATAGGATAAAAGTTTTTGAAGAAGGCGCAACCGATCCTTCATTACAAGATTTTTTGGCTGAATTGGATTTAGAATTAGAATCAGGTGAAAGCGGATCTTTGAAATTTGATATTGAACTTGGGCCTGATGTGATTAAAATCATGACGGTTCATTCAGCTAAAGGTTTGGAATTCAAATATGTTTTTATTCCCAACTTAGTTGATCAGCGTTTTCCTACAAATAAAAGGGGCGAACCAATTGAAATACCGGAAGAATTAGTAAAGGATATTTTACCGGAAGGGGATTTTCATCTTCAGGAAGAACGCCGCTTATTTTATGTTGCCATGACTCGAGCCAAAGAGGGATTGTATCTGACTTCGGCAAATGATTATGGCGGTGCTAGAGTTAAAAAAATATCCAAATTTTTAGTCGAATTAACTGAAACTAACAAAGGTTTTAAATTAGATGAAAAAGCTGAAGCTGTAGCAGACAATTTAAAAGCGGTCAATGTGCCTGAATCAACAAGCAATAAAAAAGAAAATAATAAATATGTGCTACCATCTCAGTTTTCTTATTCACAAATAGCAGCGTTTCAGACATGTCCATATCAGTATAAGCTTGCCCATATTTATCGTATCCCTATCAAAGGCAAAGCGGTTTTTTCTTATGGTAAAACAATGCATGCTACTTTGCAGAAATTTCTTGAATTGGCTATATCTAGACAAAAAAATAAACAGTCGGATTTATTTGCGGCAGTCAAAGATTCTGCAACTAAAAAAATTGGGCAGCTAGTTAGTTTTGAAGAATTAAAAGAGATTTTTTCTGAAAGTTGGCAAGATGATTGGTTTGATAACAAGACTGACAAAGCCAAATACTTAAAAAAGGGACTGGATTTTTTAAAATTATTTTATGAAGAAAATAAAGGTCAGGAATTATCAGTTATAGCTTTGGAAAAGGGTTTTAATTTTAAAATGGGGTCAAAAAACGAGCTGTATTCTTTCAAAGGTTTTATAGATAGGATTGATGTCTTGCCTGATAAAACCGTTGAATTAATTGATTATAAAACAGGTAATCCCAAAGAAAAATTGACATTTGAGCAAAAGGAACAGCTTTTATTATACCAATATGCCTGTCAAAAAATTCCTGAAATAACCGTTGGTTATCCGGTCAGTAAATTAACCTTTTATTATTTGGATAATAATAGCCGTTTATCTTTTATTGGCAATGATAAAGATTTAGCAAAGCTAGAAGATCGTTTTATTACTACTGTTGAGCAAATTAAAACTAGTAAGTTTGCTGCCAATCCGGAATTTCATAAATGCAAATTTTGTGATTTTAGAAATATTTGTGAATTTAAAATTTAAGTTGATATGCAGCATATAAAAAATTTATTAAATAGACGCTTAAAAGAATCAGGGTTTGATAAAAATGTCAAAACAGCTTTAGTAATTAAAGAATTTGAAAAATTAATACAGGATGATTTAGGGGGAAATATTTCTCAAAAAGTAAAACCCCTCTATATTAAAAATAAAATTTTAATAGTAGCTTGTTTGAGTAGTGTTATTGTTCAAGAATTCGTTTTTTATAAGCAAAACATAATTGAAAAAATAAATCATAAATTTGAAGAAGAATTACTGAAAGATATTAAATTTACTGTTTAATAGCAGTTGCTAAAATTTATAAAATTTGCTAAAGTTAAGATATATTTTTAAAGACTTAATATTATTAAGTATGTCTTTGCGTAGTTATATTTTTTTAATGTTATTAGCTACAATTGCTTGTTTGTTAGCTTTTTTAGCTGTAGTTTATTTTTTTGATCCATTTGCCGGTGGAATTTGGGCATTATTATTTTTTTATTTAAGCTTATTTTTAACATTAATTGGCAGTTTTTCTGTTTTTGGTCTTTTTGTTAGGCTAATTTTTACTAAAGAAAAATTAGTTTTAAAAAAAGTTATTATCTCTTTTCGCCAGGCGATTTGGTTTTCTTTATTAATTATTATCAGCTTGCATTTAAAAAGCCTTGATTTATTGGCTTGGAAAAATATTATTTTATTAATTTTAGCCTTTACTTTATTGGAATTATTTTTTATGAGCTATAAAACTAAACCAAGTTTAAAAATATGAGACAATCTTTTTTATTAACTAAAACAAAAAAACAAATAGAAGGGGATGAAAAAAGCTTAAATGCAGTATTATTAATCCGAGCTGGTTTTATTGATAAATTAACTACCGGAGTTTATACTTATTTACCCTTAGGGCTTAAAGTTTTGGCTAAAATTGAGAATATAATCAGACAAGAAATGAACGAGATTGGTGGGCAGGAAATTTTAATGCCGGCTTTAACTCCTAAGCAAAATTGGGAAAAAACTAATCGTTGGGAAGGGTTTGACGCTTTATTTAAATTGCAGGGGCATGATAATAAAGAATATGCTTTGGGTGCTACCCATGAAGAAGTTGTTACCCCTTTAGTTAAAAAAAATATTTTTTCTTATAAAGATTTACCGAAATATATTTATCAGATCCAGGATAAATTTCGTAATGAACCAAGAGCAAAATCTGGTTTGTTGCGTGGCCGGGAATTTTTAATGAAAGATTTGTATTCGTTTCATAAGGATGAAGCCGATTTAAACAACTATTATCAAAAAGTCAAATTATCTTATTTTAAAATTTTCAAAAGATTAGGTTTAAAAGATTTAACTTATTGGACTTTTGCTTCAGGCGGCGTTTTTACCAAATATTCTCATGAATTCCAGACCTTAGCTGATAATGGTGAAGATATTATTTATATTTGCGAAAATTGTAATTTGGCTTATAATAAGGAAATAATAACCGAAATAAAAGAATGTGAAGAATGTAAGGCATCTAAGGATAAATTTAAAGAAGCAAAGGCTATTGAAACTGGTAATATCTTTAAGTTAGGCAATCGTTTTTCTAAGGATTTTGCCTTTAATTATATAGATGAAAATGGTCAGAAAAAAGATATTGTTATGGGTTGTTATGGCATTGGTTTAAGTCGAATCATGGGGACATTGGTGGAAGTAAATAATGATGCAAAAGGCATTATTTGGCCAGTCAGTGTGGCACCTTATCAAGTTCATTTGCTGGCATTATCAGATAATAAGCGGCTTATTAAAAAATCTGAAGATATTTATAATGAATTAACTCAATCAGGTTATGAGGTTTTATTTGATGATCGCTTGGAATCTCCAGGAATTAAATTAAATGATGCTGATTTGATAGGTTTGCCAGTTCGATTAGTAATTAGTGATAAAACACTGAAGCAAGCAAGTGTTGAATTAAAGAAACGTTCCAATGATAATATTGAATTAATAAAATTTGAGAAAGTCGTTAAATATTTAAATGATAATTTAAAATAATAAATTTATGATATTTGATCGCATATTAGGCAGATTTTCACAAGATATTGGTATTGATTTAGGTACGGCTAATACTTTGGTTTATGTTAAAGATAAGGGAATTGTAATTAATGAACCTTCAGTTGTGGCAATCAATATAAGAAATGATCAGATTTTAGCTGTTGGTGATGAAGCTAGAAAAATGATTGGTAAAACACCGGGGCATATTACAGCTATTAGGCCGTTGGTTGATGGTGTTATTTCTGATTTTGAAGTTACGGAAAAAATGTTAAAATATTTTATTGATAAAACTCATAGAGAAGGTTTTTATTTATTACCGCGCCCCAGAGTTGTGATTGGTATTCCCTTGGATGTTACTGAAGTTGAAAAAAAAGCCGTGGAAGATGCAGCGATTTCAGCCGGTGCCAGGGAAGTTTATTTGGTAGAAGAGTCTATGGCAGCTGCCATTGGTTGTCGTTTGCCAATAGAGGATGCTTTGGGGAACATGGTGGTTGATATTGGCGGTGGTACAACAGAGATTTCAGTCATCTCTCTAGGCGGCATTGTTACTTGGAAAACCATTAAAATAGCCGGTGACGAGATGAATAAAAATATTATTCAATATGCTAGAAATAAATTTAATTTACTTTTAGGTGAAAGAGTTGCTGAGAATATTAAAATGAAAGTCGGTTCAGCTGTTGAATTAAAACAGCCATTAGAAACTCAAATGCGTGGTAGAGATTTGGTATCCGGATTACCCAAAGAAATTATTGTCAGTGACGAGCAAATTAGGGAAGCATTAGTAAAATCAATCAGATCAATAACTGACAATATTAAAGCGACTTTGGAAATTACTCCGCCGGAATTGGTGGCTGATATTTATGAACGAGGAATTCTTTTAACTGGCGGTGGGGCGCTATTAAAAGGTTTAGATAAGGCTATATCTAGGGCTACACAAATTCCTGTATATGTTGCTGATGATCCTTTAACCGCAGTAGTTAGGGGGACGGGTTATTTATTGGATGATTTGGATTTATTAAAGAAAATTACTTCGTCGGCATCGCAGGAAGATGAGTTATAATTAATGTATGATTGAGAAAAGAAAAAATCGTAAAATAAAAATTTATATTTTAGCAGTTATTGTACTGCTTATTTTTTTACATTACTTAGGCGTTTTGGTTAAACCAGAATATTATACTTTAAGAGTTTTAACTGATTTGCAGCATGAAACCTACACTTTTTTAACCAAATTAAGATTTTCCTTTATTAATTACCAAGAAGCCCAGGCTTTTAAAAGTGAAAATGAGCAGTTACAAAGTGAATTGAATCAGCTAATTTATGAAAATAGTCAATTAAAGGCTTATAAGTTAGAAAATGAGAAATTAAAAGAGCTTTTGAATTATTTTCAAGAAAATGACTTTGATTATTTAACAGCTAAGGTGATCGGTAGAGATATGGATAAAGATAATACCTTGTTAATTAATAAAGGCAGTCAGCAAGGGATTAAAGAAGGTTACCCGGTAGTTGTTGATAATGGTATAATTATTGGTAAAACAATTTCAGTAAGGGATAATCTCTCTACTGTTTTACTTGTTACTGATAATTTAAGTCAATTGGCAATTAGTAAAATTGACACTAATAAAACAACTGGTTTAGCTCAAGGTGAATTTGGTTTAAGCATTAAAGTAGATTTAATACCGCAAGATTTAGAAATTAAACAAGATGATTTAATAATTACTTCTGGTTTAGAAAAAAATATTCCCAGAGGTTTAATTTTGGGTAAAGTAAATAGGATAATTAGTCATGAAAATGATTTGTTTAAATCAGTGACAATTAGCCCTTTGGTTGATTATGAAGAAATAACTTTTTTAAGTGTTATAATTCCTAAATTTTTTAGTAATGATTAAATATTTATATTATTTATTTTTATCCTTCTTTTTGGTTTTGATTCAGCAAAGTGTTTTGAGCGCTTTTGGGGTTTTGAGTGATTTGAATTTATTATTGGTTTTTTTAATTTTTGTTACAATAATTTGGGGATTTAATTTGGGTTTTATTTTTGCAATTTTCATCGGACTTTTTTTAAGTGTTTATTCATTTCTGCCAATCGGTAGTTTTATTGTAATTTTTTTATTAGTTTTATTATTGGTTAATTTTTTATATAAAAATATTTTTATTAATTTATCTTTTAATACTAGCTTGATACTGATTTCTTTATCCACTTTATTTTATTTTATATTTATTGTTTTATTTTCATTTTTGTTTTATTTATTTAATTTATCTAATATTTATATAACAATGGATAGACTTTTGCTCGATTCTTTTGTAAAACAAATAATATTAAATTTAAGTTTAATGGCTTTAATTTTTATTATTGCCAAAATTACGTATAAAAGATTAAATTTAGCTTTTTTAATAAAGACATGAAATCACTTTTTATTAAAAGAAAATATAAAAAATCCCAAGAAATTGAAGAAGATTTTTTTTATAATGATGAATTTAATACGGAAACCGCTGATAGCTATAAAAATAATGATGAATTTTTGGGCAAGCATTTATCTGAAAAAAAGATAAATATATTTTTGATTTTGATTTTTTTAGGTTTAAGCTTGTTATTTGTCAGGACATTTCAATTACAGGTAGTTAAAGGTGAGCATTATGTGCAATTAGCAGAGATAAATAGAACCGTGGAAAAACCAGTTTTAGCGGCAAGGGGTTTAATTTACGATAAAAATAAACAGCCATTAGTTAAAAATGTGCCAATTTTTGACGCTTTAATTTTACCTAAGGATTTAAGTTTAAATACGGGAAAACGGGCTGAGCAAATTGAATTAATCTGTCAAGTAATTAATCAGGATAAAAATAAAATAGCCGAATTACTTAACGAGTATCCTAGGAATTTTAAATATTTTTTAACAATCAGAGAAAATATTGATTATCAAGACGCACTTTTATTAAAAATTAAAGCTCAACAAATTCCGGGTTTATATATAGAGACGAGGAATCAAAGGGAATACAATAATGCGATTGATTTTTCTCATATTTTGGGTTATTTGGGTAAAATCACAAAAATAGAATTGGAAAAATATAATAGCGATTATTTATTAAATGATTATATTGGCAAGACCGGCTTGGAATTAGCTTATGAAGATGTTTTAAGAGGTGAATATGGCAAAAAACGCGTAGAAGTCGATGTTATGGGGCAAGAAAAAAAAGTGCTTTACTATGAAGAGCCGCAAAGTGGTGAAAATTTAATTTTGAGTATTGATAAAAATGTTCAGCAAAAAGTTAGGGAAATATTAAACAGCTATTTGACTAGATTGAATAAAAAAAGAGCCAGTTTGGTCATGTTGAATCCACAAAATGGGGAAATACTGGCATTGGTTAGTTTACCTGATTTTGATAATAATTTGTTTGCTAAAGGGATATCTAGTCAAGATTATAAACAATTAATAGAAAATGAGGATCAGCCTTTATTTAATCGGACAATAAAAGGGGAATATCCCTCAGGTTCAACAATTAAACCGGTTGTAGCAGCTGGTGCTTTAGATCAAGGGATTATTACTGACAGAACTAGTTTTATGAGTTCTGGCGGACTTTGGTTATATGATCGTTGGTTTTTTCCTGATTGGGCAACTGGTGGGCACGGTTTAACTAATGTTTATAAAGCTATTGCTTGGTCAGTTAATACTTATTTTTATATTATTGGCGGCGGTTACGAGGATTTTCAAGGTTTAGGCGTTGAGGGTTTAAAAAAATATTATAATTTATTTGGCTTAGGGCAAGAAACTGGTATAGATTTAATTGGAGAAGAACATGGTTTGGTACCTGATCCTGATTGGAAAATTAAAGTAAAAGATGAAGAATGGTATATTGGTGATACTTATCACATTGCTATAGGACAGGGTGATTTATTGGTGACTCCTTTACAAGTCGCTAATTTTACTTCTGTTTTTGCTAATGGAGGTACATTGTATCAACCCCATTTGGTTAAAGAAGTATTTTCCAATCAAAATGAATCAAGAAAAATTAGCCCTAAAATTTTAAGAGACGGTTTTATTAATCAGGATAATTTAAATATTATTAAGCAAGCAATGCGTCAAACCGTAACAAATGGCAGTGCCCAATATTTAAATAATTTAAATTTTTCCGTATCTGGAAAAACTGGTACTGCTCAATGGCGTAAAGATAAAAATAATCACGCCTGGTTTACAGGTTTTGCTCCTTATGATAATCCAGAAGTGGTGATTACTGTTTTAGTTGAAGAAGGAGGTGAAGGTAGTCAGGTTAGTGTGCCAATTGCTTATGAAGTTTTAAATTGGTATTTTAATGATTATTTACAAAACGACTAATAATTTACAATTATGGATTTTAAAAAGATAAAAGTATTAAAAGATGATGCAAGAGGTATAATGTATGATTGTGATAAATTGAATTTTATTGAAAGAAGAAAGGGGACAATAAGCGCAGATCATAAACATATTGATCCTGAAATTTTATATTTGTTAAAAGGTGAAATTAAAATAATCATTGGCGAGGATGAACAAAAAATTAAATCCTCGGTAAAAATTAGAATTCCTGCTAATCAATATCATAAAATTATTGCACTTACTGATATAATTATTTTAGAAGATCGGCAATTAGAATAGACAAGATTTTATCAGATTGATAAATTAGTATCTATGTGGATAAAGGCTTGACGATTTTTTTTTGTTTTGTTATTTTTATAATATTGTTTAAAAAATAAAAATTAATTTATGCCAGAAGAAGAATATTTAACAAAAGAAGGCCTGGAAAAATTAAAAAAAGAATTGGAATATCGTAAAAATGAAAAAAGAAATGAAATTCGTCAGCGAATAGAAGAAGCGATTAAATTGGGTGATTTATCAGAAAACGCCGAATATCATGAGGCTAAAGATGATCAGGGATTAAATGAAGCAAGAATTAGGGAATTAGAAGAAATAATAAAAAAATCAATAGTTATTAATAATAATGGTGATAAAAGTACTATTAGTATTGGTGATACTATTAAGACTAGTTATGATGGCAAAGAAAAAGAATTTACTATTGTTGGACCGTCAGAATCAGATCCTTTGCAGGGATTAATTTCGAATGAGTCACCGATTGGCAAGGCTTTTATTGGTCATAAAAAAAATGATGTTGTTGAAGTTGAAACTCCTTCAGGGATAATAAAATATAAAATTTTATCAATTGATTAAAATATTGAATGATAGTTTATTAGTCAAACCCCGTATTTTAGTAAATACGGGGGTTTGACCTTTTGGCCTAATTAAAGGTAGAATATAGTTATTGCAAGCTAATTGCTTTAAAATAGCTAGTTAATCAATAATAAATAAAAATTATGGCTCAGGACGAGAAACAAAATCGTTTAAATAAATTAGCCAAAATTAAAGCGGAAGGAATTAAGACTTATCCGTCTAATTTTGATAAACAAAATAGTTTAAAACAAGCTTATAATTCTGAGCTAGGTACTAAAGTTAAAACTGCTGGACGGCTTATGACAATTAGGGATATGGGCAAGCTTTGTTTTGGTCATTTAATGGATGAGACTCAAAAAATGCAAATTGCTTTGCAAGTTGATACAGTTGGTAAAGAAGATTATAAATGGTTTGTAAAAAATATTGATATGGGCGATTTTATTGGGATTGAAGGTGAAGTTTTTAAAACTCATAAAGGTGAAATTTCAATTAAAATAAAAAATTATCAATTATTAGCCAAAGCTTTGCGGCCTTTACCGGAAAAATGGCATGGTTTAACAGATGAAGAATTAAAGTTGAGAAAGCGCTATTTGGATTTTATTGCCAATCCAGAATTAAAAGAATTATTTTATCGCAAAGCCAAATTTTGGCAGTCTTGTCGTGATTTTTTATTAAAAAACGAATTTTTAGAAGTTGAAACTCCGGTTTTGGAAACTACGCCTGGCGGAGCTGACGCTGAGCCTTTTATTACTCATCATAAAGTTTTAGACATTGATTTATATTTGCGTATTTCTATGGGGGAATTATGGCAAAAAAGATTAATGGTGGCTGGTTTTGAAAAAACCTTTGAAATTGGCCGACAATTTCGTAATGAGGGGATTAGCCGGGAACATTTACAAGATTATACCCAAATGGAATGTTATTGGGCTTATGCTGATTATAAACAGATGATGCAATTGGTTGAAAAAATGTATAAATATATATTAAAGCAAGTTTATAACAAATTACAGTTTGAGATTAATGGTTTTACTGTGGATTTTGATCAGCCTTGGCAGGAAATTGATTACGTGAAGATTATTCAGAAAGAATTTGAGATTGATGTAACCAAGTCAACCAAAGAAGCTTTAATTAAAAAATTAAAAGAATTAAAAGTTGATTTTGATAATAATTTATCAAAAGCCCGTTTGATTGATATTTTATGGAAACAAGTTAGAAAAACCATTGTTGGTCCTGTTTTTTTAATTAATCATCCGGTTGAAGTTTCACCATTAGCTAAAAGAGATCCAAAAGATCCCAATAAAGTTCAAAGATTTCAAATTATTTTAGCTGGTTCTGAAATGGGGAACGGGTATTCAGAATTAAATGATCCCATAGATCAGGCTGAAAGATTTGAAGAACAGTCTAAAATGCGTGAATTAGGTGATTTGGAAGCTCAAATGCACGATCAGAATTTTGTGGAAGCTTTGGAATACGGTATGCCGCCAACAGCTGGTTTTGGTTTTTCAGAACGCTTGTTTTCATTTTTAGAAGATAAAACAGCTCGTGAATGCCAGTTATTTCCATTAATGAAATCTGAAAAATAAAATTTAAATAAAAATAAAAAAGGGAGATCCATTCGGATCTCCCTTTAATTTTTAAATAACCAGACACATTTTAGTTTGTTGAGGATCTATTTTTACTGGATATTTGCCAGTAAAACAGGCACAACAAAAATCTATTGATTTAAGCCCGTGTACTTCTGCAGCGATAGTTAATGTATCTTCAATTGGTAGGTAGCCCAAGTAAGAAGCATTGATACTTTGTCGTATTTTTTTAATATTACTGTCAAATTTAGCAGCAATAAGATCATTTACATTATAAGTATCAACTCCATAAAAACAAGGATGTGTATAGGGGGGCGAGCTAAGTAGCCAGGCAATCTTGATTTTGGCATAAATATCAGGATAAAGCTCTTTTAGGCATTGTCTGACTATTTTAATAAGCGTCCTTGAAACATTTGATCTAACCAGTGAATCATCAATAAAGATAAGCCAAATTTCCTTTTGCATCTTAGCCAGGAAATATAGCTCCTTTTTTAGAGCTTTGAATAAAGTGAAGTATTTCTTTTTATTCTTTTTGATGCGATCTTCTTCGTCTGGTTCTAAGAAAGTTCGGCCCACATGAGGATTTTTGTAAAGCGCTGGCCAGTAGAATGATTTGCCAGGGAATTTTAAACTCTGAGAAGAGTGATACCCTAAAGCGGCTATTTCACCGGAATTCATTATCGGAATAACAATGCCTGGTTTGGCATGTAAATCAAAAAGTCTTTCTCCGAATTTTTTTCGAATTACAGCAACTTTTTCGTTATAGCCAGCCTGTAAGTATATATCTTCAAATATACAAAAAGCTCTTTTGCTTTTTTTTACGCCCTGATGAGTTTTAAGCGTTTTTGAACCAATTCGGGCCTCTATTATTTGTCCTGGGCTGACATTTCCCAGATAAGTCGCTTCACGTCCGTGCCAGGCAACTGGTTCTGACGCAAAAATAAAACTGTCGGGTGTTTCAGCAATTTTTAAGGGGCGAATACCATGAGGATCGCGAAAAGCAAAAATACCTTCATTGGTCAACAAAAGGCAGGAATAAGCGCCTTTTATTTTTTGCATAGTTGTTTTTATTGCCGTAACAATACGATGCTTGCCTTTTGCTTTGTTATGGGGGGGATTTTCTAGAAAATAAACAATTAACCGAACAATGAGTTCAGTGTCAGTTTCTGTTAGAAACTCATTAATCCCGTGTTTATCGAGAAAAGTTTTTATTTCTGAAAGGTTAGTCAGGTTGCCATTTTGCACTAAAGCAATATTGATTCGTAGTTTTTCAGAGTCTAAATAAAAAGGTTGACAGTTGGCTAGGCCCGGCAAATCTTCCATATCCTCAAATTCAATCAAGGGATTGATTGGTTTTTGCCTGGTTCTTTCGGTCTGGTTAACACCGCTACCAGTAGTTGAATATCGGTTTTGGAAAATTGCGGCCAATCCTTTTTTTAGTTCAGCCCAGGTTAAAGGAATAGCTTCAATAAATTCACCATAGCCTTTTTGAGTTCGTAAGTTAATCCCATCGGTTATGGTAATGCCAGCAGATTCATTGCCTCGATAGTTAATGGCAATACCAGCATTCCTTGCTCTTAGAGCAATAAGTTTTTTTTGTTTATTTTTTAAGACTTCACCTCCGATACCACACATGTTCTCCTCCTTTTTGGGTTTTGATTTATTTTCGCGATTGTTAATGTGCTATTGATATTTAAATCTTATAAAATCTTGATTACAATGTCAATTTTTGCTAGAATTTAGTTATGCAGTTAAGCTTAAAACAATTTGATTATTTTGTTATTTACAGTAAAATTTGCTCGGATTTTAGCTGAAAATTTTTATTTATAATAGACTACTCAATATTAACCATTAAAATATATGTTAGATATAAATTTTATAAGAGACAATTTACAAGAATTAAAACAAGTAACTAAAAATAAAGGCATTGAATTAGATTATGAAAAATTATTAAAATTAGATGATAAAAGACGGGAATTAATTCAAAAAATTGATGATTTACGCCAGAAAAGAAATGCTAATGCTGAATTACTCAAAGATCCCCAAAAAAGAACTAATAAATTAATCAATGAAGGAAAAGTCTTAAAAGATAAATTAATGGCTCTAGAAAATGATTTTGATAAAGTTAAAGCCCAATTTGACGAAATGATGCTAAAAGTACCCAATCTTATTTCAGAAGATACACCGGTTGGGTCTGATGAATCTGTTAATAAAGTTATTGATAAAAAAGGTGAATTACCTGAGTTTAATTTTAAGATTAAAGATCACTTGCAGTTAGGTAAAGACTTGAATATTTTGGATATTGATAGAGGAGTAAAAGCATCTGGTTTTCGTGGTTATTATTTGAAAAATGATGGTGCCAGAATGCATCTAGCTGTTTTAATGTATGTTTTTAATAAATTAATTGCTAAAGGTTTTACGCCTTTTATCCCTCCAACTTTAGTCAGAGAAATGGCTTTAATCGGTTCAGGGCATTTTCCGGAAGGCAAAGAAGAAGTTTATCAGATTGGCAATCCTGGTAAATTGGAAACAGGTGAAAAAGTCAAAGAGTCATTATTTTTGGCCGGAACTTCTGAGCCGGCCTTGCTTGCTTATCATGCCAATGAAATTTTGGATAAAAAAGAATTACCTTTAAAATATTGCGCTTTTTCTCCTTGCTATAGAAGTGAAGTTGGTAGTTATGGGAAAGATACCCGGGGTATTTATAGGTTGCATGAATTTTGGAAAGTTGAGCAGGTAATTATTTGTCAGGCTGATATTAAAGAAGGTTTAAAATTTTTGGAAAATTTACGTGAAATTGCCGAAGAAATTTTACAGGATTTTAAATTACCTTATCAGGTTGTTTCAATTTGTACTGGTGATATGGGAGCAGGTAAATATAAAATGTATGATCTTGAAACTTGGATGCCTTCTCGCCGGGCTTATTCGGAAACTCATTCCGATTCTTTTTTAACTGATTGGCAAGCTCGCCGCTTAAATCTTAGATATAAGGATCAAAAAGGCGAGACTAAGTACGCTTATACTTTAAATAATACTGCCTTGGCTTCGCCTCGTATTTTAATAGCTCTTTGGGAAAATTATCAAAATAAAGATAGTAGTATAACAATACCAGAAGTTTTAAGACCGTATTTAGCAAATCAGCAGAAAATTACTAAAAAATAAAATAATTTAATCATGAAAAAAATTTTCAGGAAAATGGCTGTTTTTATATTGAGCTGGCAGGCCCAATTTTATATTAAAAAATTTAAACCGGAGATAATTTTAGTTTTTGGTCAAATTAATCGCAGTAATATAAAAGAAGAAATAGTTAAGGATTTAGCTGATAATAAATATAAAGTAAGAGGCAATTTAAAGGGATATAATTCTGAAATTGGCGTGCCTTTGTCCATTTTAAATTTACAAGCTGGTTTTTCTTCTGTTTTTAAATGGCTTAAATTATTTTTTAACGGATTTAATAAATTATTATTCAAGAAAATAAAAAGCAATGACATTAAGGAAATTTTGGTTTTGGAGGTGACAATTAATAACCTAAAAGATATTAGATATTTATTTAAGTTTAAACAGCCTAATATCGTCATCTTTAGTGATTTTGATGCTAATTTTAGCAAAAAATCTCAAGAATCTGTCAAGGGATTGATTGGTTTTTGGGTGAGGGGGAGTGCCATTATTTTAAATGAAGACTTATTATTATCTGAGTTGGAATTACCAAAGAATAAAATTTATAAATTTGGTTTATCAGATAAGTCATTAATAAGAGCTTATAACTTGCAGCAAATTGAAAATGGTCAAAAATTTAAATTCAATGTTAATGGGGAAGAGGGGCAAGCTAATTTGAATAAGTTTGGTGTTCATGCTGTTTGGAGCTATTTAATATCAAGATTTGCTTCAAATTATTATAAGAAAATATAAATTATAATGTTTTTTAAGAAAAAAAGAAAAAATAAATTCGCGAATAAATTATACAGGGTGGAACGGCAGGTGCGTTATAAAAATCCTTTAAAAATAAAAAAGGGGGTGTTTCAATTTAAACTTTTTAGAATAATAAATTTATTATTGATTTTGGGGATTCTCGGTTGTTTGTATTTTTTTATTTTTTCTAATTTTTATAATATTACTAACGTTGAGGTTACTGGTAATGAAATAATATCTACTGAGGATGTTTTAGATATTACTAATAATTATTTAGCTAAAAATAAATTATTATTTTTTAAAAATAATAATATTTTTTTATTTAGTAAGTCAGCCTTGGCATCAAATATAAATAAAGTTGTAATTTTGGATAATATAGTTATTGAGAAAATCTTGCCAAATACTATAAGGATAAATATTCAAGAAAAAGACGTTGCGTTTAAATGGTTGACTAATCAGCAGACTTATCTGGTTGATCAGCAGGGAATTATTATAAAAAGATATTATAAATTAGTTACGCCTAAAATTTTTCAATTAACCCAAATTGATCCTGAAAATGATAATAAGCAAAATGATAATTTATTGATAATTAAAAATCTGGCAAATCAGGATATTAATTTAGGTGATAAAATTATTAATCCTCAAGATATAAATTTTATTTTTAATTTATTAACAAAATTGGAAGAAAGTGATTCCTTTGTAATAAAAGAGCTGTCAGTACCTAATAATTTTCCTGAATATATAACAATTACTACGCTTAATAATTGGCAAATCCATTTTAATTTGGCTGATTCAGTTGATAGCCAAATAAATCGTTTAAATGTCTTAATTAGAGATAAGATAAAAAAAGAAAATTTATCAGCTTTGGATTATATAGATTTGAGATTAGGTGAAAGTATTTATTATAAATTTAAATAAAAAAGCACCGGTCTTATACAACTTTACATTGTTGCCGGTGTAGTCTGTTTTGTCCATTTTAGCAACCTGAAAGCAAAATCCCAGGTTTTGCAGATTGGGCATTGAGCTCTAGAATTATTATCAAAATAATTCATTTGAGCGCCGCATTGTGGGCAATTCAGTATTGGCATTACCGTTACCTCCTTTTAAGATTAAATGCAATTTTATAATATATCATATATTTGACGATTTGTCAATACTTGGGTTATTTGAGTTAAATATTTGAATCTGGAAGTATTAATTAAATATAATATAATAGATTTTATCCGTTTGAATTAATTGAAATTATTATTAAATTTAAATAAAGTTTGAAAATTTTACAAAATGTATAAATTTTTATTTTTTAGAAATTAATAAGAAAGGCACTTGTGTAAATATACGCTTGTTGTGTCGTATAAGATATATTGTGCGTCGCAATGCTGTTCGTAAGATAACCACTCTCCTTTTAATTTATTAATAAAAAAAAAGAGGTTTTTTCAAATACCTTCTTTTTTATTTTAATTATATTTTATTTTTATTTTTTAAAATATTCACCTAATTCCTTATCTTTTTGTAATTTTTTAATATTCTTATTTACTTGTTTATAAAAGCCTGGATAGTGGCTTCTGGTTATCCAGCGTCCTTTAAAATATTGTTTATAAGGCTTTTTTTGATAATGTGCTATTTCGTGGGCAATTATACGTAAAATTGAATTAATGCTTTTAGGTTGTCTTCTTTTGGGGGTATAAATATCCAAAGCAATTATTTTTGTTTTTAAATTAATATAACCAACAGAAAAATTTTTAGATGTATTAATTGGTGCTTTTCTATTCATTACTTTAAAAGCAAACCCTGTAACTTTTAAACATTTACTGGCTTGATTAAAGATTTGTTCAATATTAGAATAATGGTTCATAATAATTTATTTACCACACATATTACTTTGTAAAGCTTGTATTGTTTTTGAGGGATCAAGTAGATTCGCTGGCTTAGAAGAAAGATAATGGGCGCGGCAATAATTTGCTGCTCCTCCTACCCTTTTACCTGAAGGTGGGTACCAGGGGGTGCTGTTGCTTGTTTTACCTTTATATAATTCAAAATGCAACATACCGCAATGTCCGGCAACACCCAGAAATTCTCCGGCTTTTACAGTTTTACCGATTCGTATACCACCAGCAAATTTATCAACATCTATTTCAGCATAATTTATTGTATGGATGCCGTGGTTAATCATAATTTTACCTACTTTGCCAGGGCCTGTCCAGCCGGATTTGCAAGTATAAAAATTTTTAGAGATTCCAGTTATAACCCCTTCAGCAATAGCAATAACATGGCCAGGACTTTTGGTATAAATATCGATTCCGGCATGACATCTTTTTCCATCACTTCTTCTATTTCCCCAATTCCAGCTAATTTTTTTAAAACTATTAGCGGCAACTGGAAAACATTTGCCCCCAATACTGGGATAATTAGCACCGGTGACTCCTGTTGACATGCCAACTGAGTTTTCAAATTCTAAAATTCCGTATTCTTCAGATGTTGGTTCTAGATAGGTTACCCCTGCCCCGCCGCCGATAGAGGTAATACCTACAACGGATAAAATCGTATAACTTAAAAGTGCAATACCAAGAGCAATAAAAGCCCTTAAAATCATATTTTTAGCGGATTGCATTTGTTCGGCATTACCGCCTGAAGACGCCCAAATTATACCGGATATAATAATAACTACAATTGCGATTGGTACTATAATATATAAAGCAGCAGTATAAATATTACCGGCATATTCATAAACATTTGAAGATTCAGTGTATTGCAAAATCGGTATTTGTAGTTGTAAGCTGGCTGTTTCAGCAAATTCGTGACAGCATGTTTCATTTGCATCAGAACAAAGTCCAGAAGCACTATCTTCAGATTCCCAATCTTTACAAGTATCACGACAGACGCCATCCCCACCCGGATATTTTTGTTCACAAGTCTGTTGAGCATTTACAGTGTTTGTAGCTAAACAAAATAAAAAAATTACAATAAAAATAATTAATAAATATTTTGTTTTTTTATGGTTTTTCATGATGTGTCGTAAAATTTTATTTAAAGCAGGCTGAAGGGTTTAATAAATTAATAGTATATACGCCATGGATTTTATTAATATTACTTCTAGTACCAACAAATAAATCCATGTGTCTGTTTTTTATCCAACTACCAGTATCCATAATTTCGTATGTATTAGAAGCGCTTCCTTGAATAGTAAATTTGCAACCATATTTAAAACAGGAATCATCAGCAGCTACCGTATAATTCGCCTTGGGAGGTCTGCCAGAGGCGGTTGCATTACAATAAGGCGTTCCCTTCGGGAAATAAGCACAGGGATTATATCGTTTCCCATAATTACATTGTCTACTTGTATCTTTGCCTTTGGGGCAGCTGCACTGCATGCCAACATTACAAAAAAAGTCGTTATTGCCATAAGATTCTCCATATTGTGGAAAATAATAATTTGTGAAGAAGACCTCAAATGTTGTTTGTCCTTTGGGACAGCTGGCAGCATCAAAAGCACTCATTTTCCCCCTTCTTTCTGGTGGAAGTTTTGACATAGCTTCATCAACAGATAAAACTTCTCCATCGATAATTATGTATTGTCCTTTTACCGGATCAATTTTAGCGATACCCGGTGTTGTTATTTCTTTTATTCCAACAAAAGAAAGTAAAACATAACTAAATAAAGCAATACCTAAACCAATAAATCCATGTAAAATTCGACTTTTAGCTTTATTGATTAATTCTTGATTGCCACCTGCTATAACCCATAAAATACCAGAAAAAATTATTACAACAATTATAATTGGAACAATAATATATAAAACTGCGGTATAAATATTACCGATGTATTCGGCTATGTTGCTTGCTTCCGTGTAATCTAATAAAGGTACTTGCAATTTTAACTTAGCTGTTTCTGCTGTTGTGGCTAACCCAACTAATGGTTTAACGGATAAAAAAATAACAGAAAAAAATATTGTTAATTTTATTTTTTTAAATTTCATATTAATTTAAGGATTAATTCTAACCACGCATTTAGGTTTGCCAGCGCCTACCCAGCGGTGAGAATTAAAAGGTGTGCCTAAAATAGCTTTACCAGGATGTCTGCCACTATTGGGGTTTGAAGTTCCGCCACCGCCATGGCTTTCAAATATGGTTCCACCGCCAACATAAATGTAAACATGGCCGACTCCGTGTTTACAGCCAGAAGGATAACCAACAAAATCACCAGGGACTAATGTTTTACCGTTTATTGAGTTGGGTCCAACATTATTAATTTTTTCACTTTTACTGCAATTACAACCAAACATCGAGCCAGTATATGAAGGGGGGCCTTTTAAACCACCACATTTATATACAAAACTCACAAAGCCAGAACAGTCAAGGCAAACAGTTCCTGTTGGACAAAAAGATTTACAAGGAGCGACTCCGCAATCCTTACTATCAGCAGTATAAGGCGGTCCGTTCCAGATTTTCCCTCCCATTCTATAAGTAACCCTACCAACTGCTGATTTGGCTATTTTTTCCATGGATGCAGCACCTCCTGATTTAGGACAATAAATATCGCCAGGAATAACACCTGGTGCGCTAACATTAAACCCAGTTGGTGGAGCGCTAAAAATATCAGGTGATTCTATTTCTTCAATATGCTTAATTTCAGGTGTCCCTAATTCAGTTATACCAATAAATGATAAAATAACATAACTTAAAAGGGCTATAGTTAAACCAATAAAAGCACTGGTAATATATTTTTTAGCTTCTTTTATTTTAGATACATCTCCCCCAGCAAAAATCCATTTAATACCAGCAAATATTATTATAACAATAACAATCGGTACTATAATATAAAGTGATGCTTCATATATTTTACCTATATATTCTGCTATACCCGAAGCTTTCGTATAACCAAGTAAAGGAACTTGTAGGGTTAATTCAGCCTGTTTTGTGGGGGAAGCTGCTTTTAAATTTGAGGTAAATAAAAAAATATAGCTTAGCAATATAATACCAGTAATAAGAAAAATTTTATTATTAATAAAATTTTTAGATTTCATTATTTTTTTTATATTTTTATAATTAAGGCAAATATTCCAAAGGATTTACAGGAATACCGTTTAATCTAACTTCAAAATGCAAATGAGGTCCGGTTGACAAATTACCAGCGCCTAGCGTACCGGGCATTCCGCCTGTTAAACCAATAACATCACCTGTGTCAACAAAAGTGTCTTCAGTAACATACATGGCACTGACATGACCATAGACTGTAGAAATATTATTATCATGAATCAAAATTATATAACTATAGCCATAGCCTGCATCTTTAATTCTAGCGACATAGCCAGGTGCCGGGGCTGTAATGGCTGTGCCTTGACTGGCTCTTAAATCAATAGCCGGATGTTCAAAAATATAACGATAAGGATAATCAGGGTCATGAAAATAAGCCGTTACAGTATGAGGGGCAGGAATTGGCCAGCTAAGCAAAGTTGTTTTTGGTGAGGTACTACCACTTCTTAGTCTTTCTATCCGGTCTTCAATTTTATGTTTAATGTCAACAATGTCAGTACCAATAGCTTCTTGCCTTTGCCTGGTTTCAACCAAAAGTCTTTCAAATTGAATTTCTGAAGATTTTGTTTCTAGAAGTAAAATTTCTTTAGCTTTGTTTTCTTGTTTTAATTTTTCTTCTTGTGCCTCCTGCTCTTGTTTTAGCTCTTCTAATTCTTCTTGACGAGTTACTTTATCAGCTCTTTGAACTTCAATCGCCTCCTTTAATAATTTAAGCCGATCAACAGAATTTTTAATATTATTTTGAATTTCCTCCAAATAATTTAATTGGTTGAAAAATTCAGCAAACGAATTATTAAGAATTAAAATTTCTAAATATGATTTTTGATCAGTTTGATCTATTAATTTAATATATTCAATTAAATTATTTTTTTGCAGTTCAATATCTTTTTCTTCTTTATCAATTTGAAATTCCATTGATTCTATTTCCAGTTTTATTTTATCTATTTGCAATTGTGTTGTTTTTATATCCAATTCTAATTTTAAGATTTGATTATCCAGTAAAGAAATTTGATTTTTTAAAGAAGCAGCCTTATCTCTGTATTCTTCAATTTTTTGCGCATATTCTTCAGTAGCTTTTTTTAAATTTTCTATTTTATTTTGATTATTTTTGATTTTTTGATTCAGATCTTGAATTTCTGAATCATCAGAATATAAATCATAATTTGTTTCTGAGGCAACGCTAAAATTGCAGCTTAAAATCAATAAGCATAAAATTAACAGAAAAATTAATTTTTTTGTTTTTTTCATCTTACTTATATTATAACATATTTTTAAGATAAAAGACAGCTTTTTAAAAAAGCTGTCTTTTGTGGAATACTTAAATATTACTTTAGTTTATTTTGAGCTTTATTAAGCCTTTGAATTGTTTTTTTCTTACCAAAAACCCAGGCAATTTCAAAAGGATTTGGTGAATTTTGCTGGCCTGATAAAGCAACTCTCATTGGCCAAAGTATGTCCCCTACCCCGTAATTATTTTTTTTGATCCAATCGGTTATTTTAGTTTCCAAATTTTCAATTTTATCAAAATCTTGATTTTTTAAAGTTATTAAAAAATCCTCTAGCCTTACCAGATTTTCCAATGTTTCTTTTTTATTTGATTTTTTCCAGATTAATAATTCTGGTTTATAATCAATTTTTTCTTTATAAAAGAAGTCAATATTTTGGCTAATATCAGATATTTTTTTGATTCGTTCACGTTCAATGTGAATAATCTTTTCCAATAATCCCCGGTTTTTTATTTGAGATAAGTAAGGTTTACATAAATCAACTAATTTATTGAACTTTAAATTACGAATATACCAGCCATTAAGCCAGTCTAATTTTTCAAGATCAAAGACGGCGCCTGATTTATTGATTTTGTCTAAAGAAAATTCATTAATCAAATTTTTAATTTGGCCTTGACTAAAATTAAAATCATCGTTGATTAATTCTGGCAAATTAAAAAATTCCTCAGTGCTGCCAGAACCAGGATTCCAGCCCAATAAAGCAATAAAATTAATTAAAGTGGCTGGTAAATAACCTTGTTTTAAATATTCTTCCACTGCGACATCATTTTGTCTTTTGCTTAATTTTGATTTATCCGGGTTTAATAATAATGGCAAATGAGCAAAGGTTGGTAATTGCCAGTCAAGAGCTTTGTAAAGTTTGATATGTTTGATTGTGCTGGATAAGAATTCTTCACCTCTGATGACATGGGTGATTCCCATTTTATAGTCATCAATTACATTGGCAAAATTATAAGTTGGATAGCTATCACTTTTAATCATGACAAAATCATCTTGGTGCTCCATGCTAACAGCAATATTACCGTGAATTTTATCAGTCCATTGGGACGGTGCATCTTTTTGTTTTAGCTCGTTATTATTAGGTAGCATTTTAAATCTGATAACATAGGATTCGTTATTAGCAATTCTTTTTTTAACTTCTTCAATTGATAATTTATGACATTGGCGATAAGGCCCCCAATAACCCGGTGGTTGTTTGTCTTTTTTTTGTTGTTCACGGATTTTGTTCAAGCTTGATTCTTGACAAAAACAATAATAAGCATTGCCCGAATCAACTAGTTGTTCGGCGTATTGCTTATAAATATCCAATCTTTGAGATTGGTAAATAATTTTATTGTTATCTCTTTTTAATTTAAATTTATCTAATAAGTCAATTATTTGCTGGTCAGAGCCAGGTACTAAACGAGTCTGATCAGTATCTTCAATTCTAAGTAAAAATTCACCTTTGTTTTTTTGGGCAAATAAAAAATTATACAAAGCTGTTCTAAGTCCCCCAACATGCAAAAATCCGGTTGGGCTGGGAGCAAATCTGGTTTTAATTTCATTCATAATTAATGATTTATTTTTTTCTTGAATTTTTCAATTAAATTAATTGATTCTAATATTTCGTCTTTATTGTTTTTATTTTCTAAGGCTGTCATAATTTCTTCTTCGGGTAAGTCAGTTAAGGCAACAATACTAATAAATTCTTTGAGCCGTTTTTGAGTATCAGCAGGAGAATCTTTTAATTTTTTCATTAATTCAATGGTTCCCTGACCTTTTATATATTTTTGTTTGGCTATTTCTAAAAGTAATTCCTTATCAGATAATTTTTGTGCTTCATCAGCTTCGGCTATTTCTTGTAAATTGTTAAAATTAGGCTTATATTTATTTGAATTTTCTAATTTTTCTAAATTTGGCATATTTTATAGATAATTTTTAAAATTTTTGAGCCCAATTTTAATTAAGTTTTTTTTAAAATCGGGCACTAAATTTAATATTTTATTTTTATTAACCCATTGCCACTGATTATGTTCACGAGGGTCCAGTTTTATATCATTGTTATTGCCTGTAAATTTTAATAAAAATAAGGTTTGTTTTTGGCCTTTAAAATGATCAAAATCTTTATCAGTTTTGGGCCACTTATATTTATAACAATTTTTTAACATTTTAATTACTTTAAATTTATCAGTACCAAGTTCTTGTTTCATTTCTCTTAAAATAGCTTTTTGTAATTCTTGTTTCGATTTTGAGTTTTTAGCCCCACCTTGTGGCAATTGCCAGTAATTATTATTAGCGTGTTTTGCAACTAATATTTTTTTATCATCATTAATAATAAAACCAGCCACATTTTTTCTGTAAAATAATTGACTGTGAATTCTGAAATAAATACAAGCTAATGGGAATATTATAACAGCATTTATTATCCTTGGCCAGCGCCTGGGTTCTTGGATTAAACGCCATAACCATTCCAAACCAATTTTACGCCAAATTTGCGGCGCTCTTTTAATTTCTCCGGCAATAAAGTCAATACTCCCCCCTACTCCTAGCATTAATTTTGTATTTAATTTATCAATATTTTTAGCCATGAAAAATTCTTGTTTTGGCGCGCCCAGGTTAACCAGAATAATATCAGGAGCTAGATCATTTATTTGTGAAATTAAATTAAGCTTGTCAGATTCACCTTTTTGATTAAAATTACCGCCATCAATATATTGAATGGTTAGATTGGGATGTTTTTTGTTTATATTTTTCAAGGCTTTTAGGCCAATTTTTTGTTTGCCACCCAGTAAAAGAACTGAATAATTATTTTTTCCAGCAAATTTTAACAGTTGCTTAGTTAAATCAATACCAGTAGTTCTGTTGTTTAAAAAATTACCCCATAAAGGCGCAGCTAATTTTAAACCAAAACCATCAGGTATGGAAATAAAAGAATCTTTTAAAATCCTGCGGAATTTTTTGTTTTTATAGCCAATTAAACAAATTTCAGGATTTGGCGTAACAATATAGCCTTTTTCCCCATTATTATTTAAATGATGTTTGATTTGATTAATAACTTCATTCAGGGATAAGTCATTAATTTTTGTGCCTAAAATATAGATTTTTTTCATTGAGCTGAATAATGAATTTTTACAGGTGTGCCAATATGAGACCAATTATATAACCATTCTGCATCTGGTAATTTTAAATTAACACAGCCATGGCTGACTCTGGTACCAAAATTCCAATGCCAGTAAGCACCATGGATAGCATAATTTTTATAAAAAGGCATAACATGCGGTACATTAGCCAGTTCATAGTTATCAGGATGATTAAAACCATAATAACCGGTCATATTTGTACTGGGAACCTTGGCATAAATTTTATATTCACCCAAGGGTGTTGGGAATTTCCAGGTGCCTGTTGATACCCAAAATTCTTTGACTGGCTGGCCTTTAAAATAAGTAAATAATTTTTGCTGATTAATATCAATTTCAATAGATTTGTAAGAATCATATTTATCAATTGGTGAAATTATTTGTGTCGCGGCTAATATTTCTGTTTGGCCGTCATTATTAATGTCACCGTCAGCAATGGAAATACCGCCTTTAAAATTATCAAAAATAAATAAAGTTGGGTTAATTTTAGGAATGCCCTCTTTATTAAAAAATCTTAAATGAGCCCCCCCACTATAACCGGCGCCGGTTAAAATTTCTAAATAACCGTCCCGATCAACATCACTTTTGGCTAAGTTAACTCCGCCCCAAAAGCCTTGAGGATAAGCAATGAATTGATTAATTAAATTACCGTCATAATCAAAAATTCTGATCATTGGTTCTTTTTCAATATAAGGCGCAGTAATTATTTCAGCGGTTTTGTCCTTATTTAAATCAGCCGCTAAAACCGAAATACCACCTTTAAAACTATCGTCATAAGTATAAAAGGCTTTTATAAAATTGCTGTAATTATCAAAGATTTTAATGATTGGTTCTTGGTCATAACCAGCACCAACTATTATTTCTGGTTGGCTGTCCCCATTGACATCACCGACTGAAACATTGGCGCCACCCCTTAGGCTTTCATCAAAAGCAAAAAAACTAAAATAAGCAAAACCAAGATTATCAAAAATTCTGATTTGTGGCCCACCGCCTTCATTAGGCGCAGTAATTATTTCAGGCGAACCATCATTATATAAATCAGCAGTGATTATCTTAAAGCCTTTTTGAAAAGTCTCGGCATAGGCTAAAAATTGATATTGAAATTTACCAAGATGATTAAATATTTTTACCCAAGGTTTTTCATTTCGGCCAGTGGCTACTATTATTTCTTTGTAACCGTCATTATTTAAGTCAGCAGTAGCAATATTAGCGCCTTGGGCTGTTGAGTCTTCTGAAAATGGATAAAATTCATATTCTAAGGTAAAATTTTCAGAATTTAAAATGCGTATCATTGGTCTGGTGATCATATTATCATTGGTTGTTTCTTGGGCAATTGCCTGTGCCGGCAAGATTAAACTTATAATTAAGCAAAGTAATATTTTTCTCATAATTTAATTATACTAAATTATATTGTTTAATTATAGAATAAATTGGTCCTTGCAGAGTTATTTGACTTTCCATAAGATCAATTGAATCTATTTGAAAATTTGAGTTTGGATATTGAAGATTAGGTATTTGAACAGTAGTTTTAAATTTGACACGACCCAAAGTTAAATGTAAATGAAACGGCCTTTTATCTATTTTAAAGCCTAATTGCGCTAAACTCTCGCCTATTTTTTTCTGTAATTTAATTGTTTGTCCGTCGTTTAATTCTTTAATTTCCAGAAAAATCACTTTTGGATTATTAAGGTCAGGAAAAGAATTGATGGAGTTGGAAAGGGCAAAGTTTAAAATTGGAAATTTTGCTACAATCGGTTCTATTGCTCGATTAATGGCTGGGATTTTTTGTTCTGGGACTGAACCTAAAAAATGTAAAGTTAAATGAAGATTTTTAGGAGCAACCCACTTAATTGGTTTATTTTTATTATTTTTTTGTAATTTTAAAATAAGTTCAGTTAGCTGATTTTTTATTACTGGCGGTATATTTATTGCTAAAAACAAGCGTTTTGTCATATAATGAAAGTATATGAAATTAGCGCGATTTTGGCAATCAAAAAATAATAAAATTCAATGTCAGCTTTGCAACCATTATTGTTTAATTGATAAAGGGAAAGCGGGGCTTTGTGGTGTGCGAAAAAATATTAATGGCCGGCTTTATTCTTTAGTTTATGGTAAAGTGATTGCTGAAAATATTGATCCGATTGAAAAAAAACCATTATTTCATTTTATGCCCGGCAGTTTAAGCTATTCAATTGCCACGGTAGGCTGTAATTTTCGTTGTCAGCATTGTCAAAACGCTGATATTTCTCAATATCCTATCAATGAGCGATTAAAAGATGAGAATTCATTGCCTGGCAAGCAAATGGAAATTAAAGAAATTATTGCCAAAGCTAAAGTAGCCGGCTGTGAGTCAATAGCTTATACTTATACAGAACCAACAATTTATGCCGAATTTGCCCTTGATTGCATGAAATTGGCTAAAAAACATGGTTTGAAAAATGTTTGGGTTTCTAATGGTTATATAACTCAAAAAGCTTGTTCTAAAATACTTCCTTATCTTGATGCCATTAATATTGATTTGAAATTTTTTAATAATGAAACCTATTTAAAAATTTGTGGGGCAAAGCTGCAGCCAATTTTAGAAAATTTGAAATTTTTAAATAGAAAAAAAATTTGGCTGGAGGTCACTACCCTGATAATCCCAGGCTTAAATGATTCTGATAAAGAGATATTAGCTATTGCCAAATTTATTAAAAATTACTTGGGACCGGAAACTCCTTGGCACGTTTCTCGTTTTTTTCCGCAGTATAAAATGCAGGATCAAGATTCTACCAAAGAAAAATTGATTTATAAGGCTTATAAATTAGGTAAAGAGGCTGGTTTGAAATATGTTTATGGCGGTAATATTGTTTCTGATGTTCATGAAAATACATATTGTCCCAAATGCGGTGAATTAATAATTAGACGAACCGGTTATGATATTGATAGTTTTGATAAAAAAAGTAAGTGCCCTGAATGTGGTGAGCAGATTGAATTAATTTTAAAATAAAAACGCCCCTTGTTATTCCGAGCAAAACAAAGAATCTGCGAATTTACAGATCTTTCATTAAGTTTAGAATGACATTTGAGGACAAGGGCGTTTTTTTTAATACTTGACATTCTTTTTTTTGTTTAATATAATTAATTTAGCACTCTTTGATGGTGAGTGCTAAATTAGTCGTTGTTTGAAGGCTAGTTAAATAAATTTTTTTACATAAATAAGTGATTATTTGCTTAACTGGTATTCTAATTTCAATAATAATTATTTTTATTTAATTATGTTTAATATAAATAAATTTACTACAAAATCTCAAGAAGCTTTGCGTCAGGCTCAGCAACTTGCGGCTGATTCACAAAATCAGCAAGTCGATGGTCTTCATTTGATGGCCGCTTTGCTTTTGCAGGAAGATAGTCTGGTTTTAACTATTTTGAAGAAATTAGAGATTGAAATAGCTGAATTAAAAAATCAGATTGCTCAGCAAATTGAAGGATTGGCCAAAAGTAAGGTTGAATTAAATTATGCGCAAATGTTTTTAACAGAAGATTTGGCTAAGTTATTGGCTGGTGCGGAAAAAGAAGCCAAAGATTTACAAGATGAATATATTTCAACTGAGCATATTTTTTTATCAATGTTAAATACCAAGTCCAGGGTTAAAAATTTGCTGGATTCTTTTGATATTTCACATGAACAAGTTTTAAAAATTTTAAAAGAATTAAGGGGTTCAGCTAGAGTAACTGATCCAGAGCCGGAATCAAAATTTCAGGTTTTGGAAAAATATGCCCAAAATTTGACTGAACAAGCCCGACAAGAAAAATTAGATCCGGTGATTGGTCGTGATGATGAGATTCGCCGGGTAATGCAAGTTTTATCACGCCGAACCAAGAATAATCCGGTTTTAATCGGTGAAGCCGGGGTTGGTAAGACAGCTATAGTTGAAGGTTTGGCTCAACGTATTGTGGCTGGTGATGTGCCGGAAACTTTAAAAAATAAAGAAGTTATAGCTTTGGATATTGGTTCACTTTTGGCTGGGACTAAGTTTCGTGGTGAATTTGAGGATCGTTTAAAAGCGGTTTTAAAAGAGGTCGAGAATTCTGACGGCCAGATCATTTTATTTATTGATGAATTACATACTGTAGTTGGCGCTGGTGCAATTGAAGGTTCAATGGATGCGTCCAATATGTTAAAACCGGCTTTGGCAAGGGGTAACTTGCATGCGATTGGCGCGACAACTTTAAAAGAATATCAAAAATATATTGAAAAAGACCCGGCGTTGGAAAGACGTTTTCAACCTGTTATGGTTTTGGAGCCAAGTACTGAAGACACGATTGCGATTTTAAGGGGTATTAAAGAAAAATATGAAGTTCATCATGGTGTCAGAATTACTGATTCAGCGATTTTGGCAGCAGCTGAATTATCACAAAGATATATTACTGACAGGTTTTTACCTGATAAAGCCGTTGATTTAATTGACGAAGCCACCTCTTCCCTGCGTATGGAAATTGATTCAATGCCAGAAGAATTGGATAAAATTAAACGTAAAATTAAACAATTAGAAATTGAAAAAGCCGCTTTAAGTAAAGAAACTGAAAAAGAATCAAAAGAACATTTAAAATCATTAAATAAAGAATTAAATGATTTGCAGGAAGAGGCTAAGCAACTTGAACTGCATTGGAAAAATGAAAAAGAAATAATTACGCAGATTCGTGAAGCCAAAAAACAAATTGATTCATTAAAACAAGAAGCCGATATTTTGGAAAGAAAAGCTGAATTAGAAAAAGTGGCTGAAATTCGGTATGGCAAAATCCCGACAATTGAAAAGAAAATAAAGGATTTAGAGAAGAAATTAGCCAATATTCAAAAAGAGCAAAAGATTTTAAAAGAAGAAGTGACAGAAGAAGATATTGCTGGTGTTGTTTCCCGCTGGACCGGTATTCCCGTTTCCAAGATGCTAGAAACCGAATCTGAAAAATTAGTTAAAGCCGAAGAAGAATTAGGAAAACGCGTTGTGGGCCAGGATGAAGCGATTAAATCAATTGCTAATGCGTTACGTCGTTCTAGAGCAGGTGTGGCTGAAGAAGATAGACCAATTGGTTCTTTTATTTTCTTAGGGCCGACCGGTGTCGGTAAAACGGAGTTAGCCAAAGCTTTGGCTGAATTTATGTTTAATGATGAATCGGCTATGATTCGGGTTGATATGTCAGAATATATGGAAAAGCATTCTGTTTCCAAATTTATTGGTTCTCCTCCTGGTTATGTTGGTTATGAAGAAGGCGGACAATTAACCGAACAAGTGCGTCGCCGACCTTATTCTGTGGTGCTTTTTGATGAGATAGAAAAAGCTCATCCGCAAGTTTTTAATATTTTATTGCAATTACTAGATGACGGTCATTTAACTGATGCCAAGGGTCGTTCGGTTAATTTTAAAAATACGATTATTATTATGACTTCTAATCTGGGAAACCAGTTATTAAAAGAAGTTGCTTTGGGTTTTGAAGATAAAACCGGTCCCAAAACCAATGTTGATGAAGCTGAAATAAAAGATAATGTATATGAAGCGTTGAAAAATCATTTTAAACCGGAATTTTTGAATCGTTTGGATGAAATAATTATTTTCCATCCGTTATCCAAAAAAGACATTACTAAAATAATTGATTTGCAATTACATTTGGTTAAAGAACGTTTGGCTGAAAAGAAAATGAAACTTAATTTTACCAAAGAATTGGAAAAATATTTGGCGGAAAAAGGTTTTGATCCTCAATTTGGCGCTCGTCCATTAAAACGCGTTATTCAAAATCAAATACTTGATGATTTGGCATTGAAAATTATTGAAGGTAAGATTAAAGAAGGTCAGAAAGTTAAAGTAGATGTAGCTAAAAATAAAGTAGTTTTCAAATAAAATTAAAACAAAAAAAAGAATAGTAGGTTTTCAAGCTTGCCGTTCTTTTTTTAAATAAAAAACCGCCACTGGTTTAGAGTGGCGGGTAATTTGCGTCGGCGACCAGGTGGCAGCTAAGTTTTTTGTATTATTATACTTGTCGCTGCCATATCGTCGACCCTCTGGTCGCCAGGCGGCCTGATCATCAATCGATCAAGCAGTTTTCAGCCTTTTGCTAAACGACTTTACCTTTTCTTTGCGCTTTTTCGCGCGATATCGCAAAGCATTAGGCTGTGTTTTGGTGGTTAACTAAGGTTCTTGAAAGCGCTATTGCCTCGCGACGCTTCTTCCTAGGGATCCTTGCAATCCAGTAATTCCCCTTTTTTCCGGTTTTTTTGCCTTATTCGGCGCGGTCATCCATGGCTATCTCCAGATTTATCTGCCACGGCCCTCTCGACCATTTCCTCCGGCTGTCGCGTGAAAGTCGGCAAAGGAACCTTATTATACCAACCACCTTTAATTATAAATACATTTTAGCATATTTTATTAAAAAATGTCAATATTGTTTATATTTGTATTATAATTTTATTTATGATAAAATTGCTTATATGAAAAGAATTAAATTAGTTTTTATATTAATATTTTTAATTGTAAGCTGTTTGCCTATTTTTAATTCACAAAAAGTGCTTGCTTTGGAATTTTATGCCAATGATATTATTTCCAATTCTGATATGCAGGATTATGAGTCAATGAGTTTGGAGGGTATTATTGAATTTTTAGATTCACATAATGGTGTTTTGAAAAATTATCGCATTAAAGATTATTTTGGCGTAGAAAAAAGCGCGGCTGAAATTATTTATAATGCGGCTCAGGCTTATAAAATTAATCCTAAATGGATCTTGGCGACCTTGCAAAAGGAACAGAGCTTGATTACCAATCCTTCCCCTTCCCAATATAATTTGGATTGGGCGATGGGCTATGCTGTTTGCGATTCTTGTTCGGTTGATGATCCGCGGGTTCAATTATTTAAAGGTTTTGGCACTCAGGTTGACAGAGCAACCTGGCGAATTCGTTATTATTATGAAAATCCGGAAAAATTTAATTTTCGAGTCGGTAAATTAAGTTTGGTTGATAATCGTGATGTTTTGCCTTATAATCAGGCAACAGCTAATTTATACAATTATACGCCCCATATTCATGGCAATTATAATTTTTGGCTTATCTGGAATCGCTGGTTTTCTAAAATTTATCCTGACGGTACTTTGGTAAAAAAAGAGGGTGATACCGGTGTTTGGTTAATTGAAGACGGTAAAAGACGACCATTTTGGTCAAAAGCCGCTTTAATTAGTCGATATGATGAATCAAGAGTAATTAAAATTTCTCGTAATGATTTATTACGCTATGAGGTTGGGTATCCTATTAAATATCCTAATTATTCTCTTTTAAGTTCGCTTGACGGAAAAATTTATTTAACTGTTAATAATGAAAAGAAACAAATAGAATCACCAGAAGTTTTTCGAATGATTGGATTTAATCCCGAAGAAGTTATTGAAGTGACCGAGGATGAATTAGCTTATTATCAGGAAGGCAGAAAAATAACTTTAAACAGTTTGTACCCGCAAGGCGCTTTATTGCAGGATAATAAATCCGGGGGCGTTTATTATGTTGAAGACGGGATTAAATATTCAATTTGGGATAAAGAAATTATGCAGGTTAATTATCCTGATTATAAATTAACTCCGGTTAGTTCCGAGGAATTAAATAAATATGTTACAGCCGCAACAGGTGTAAGATTTAAAGACGGTAGTTTGATTAAGCTGGTTGATAATTCTAAAGTTTATGTTATTTCCAATGGCCAAAGACGCTGGATAGCCAATGAAACAACTTTTAATCAATTGAGCTATAAATGGTCTGATGTGATTGTAGTTAGTGAAAAAGTTGCTTCTTTACATCCCATGGGGCAGCAATTGGATTTGGATTTTTCAAATGACAGCCGAATGGCGACTAATTTAAATAATTAATAACTAATAATTTTAATTTTTAGTTTTATATTATGCTTGTTTTTTCCGCAATTTGTCCTCATCCGCCTATTATTATTCCAACAATTGGCAAGGAAAATTTAGAACAAGTCGAAAATACTGTTTTAGCAATGAAAGAATTAGAAAAAGAATTATATGCCAGTCAACCGGATGTTATTTTAATTATTTCTCCTCATGGTGATATTATTCCTGAGGCTTTTTCCATTAATTTAAATTCTGAATATGTGGCTGATTTTGAAGACTTTGGTGATTGGCAAACCAGGCTGGAATTTTTTAATAGTCCTGAATTGATAGCTCAAATTAGATCAATAACCGAAAACAAGTTACCTTTAATATTAATCAGTAATCAAAAACTTGATCATGGTACAGCCGTGCCTTTATATTATTTAACCAAACATTTAAAAAATATTCCGATTGTGCCAATTAATTATTCTTTTTTTGATTATGAAAAGCACTGGCAATTTGGTGAATTATTAAATAAAGTTATTACTAAAACTGACTTGCGAATTGCAGTGATTGCTTCCGGAGATTTATCTCATTGTTTGATTAAAGGTGCTCCGGCGCCTTACTCGCCCAAAGGCAAAGAATTTGATAAAGAGTTAATTGCTTTAATTAAAGAGCAAAATTATAAAGCGGCCTTAAAGCTTGATAAAGATTTAATTGAAGGCGCGGCTGAATGCGGTTTTCGTTCCTTTTTAATTTTAATGGGTATTATTTCCGAATATAAGCATGAGACTGAAATTTTATCTTATGAAGCGCCATTTGGCGTTGGTTATTTAGTAGCTAATTTTAAATTAAAATAGCAAATAGTCTCTGGAATTTGGGCTGGTAAATAGGGGCTATTTTTTAATTTAAATTTATGTTATATTTTAATATATGAATGCTTACATTAAATTAGCCAAACAAACAATTAAACAATATTTGCAAACCGGTAAAATTATTGATGTACCCGAAGATACACCTAAAGAATTGGTAGAAAAAAGAGCCGGTGTGTTTATTTGTTTTAAAAATAAAGGCCAATTAAGGGGGTGTATTGGTACTTTTTTACCGACTCGTTTGAATTTAGCGCAAGAAATTATTCAAAATACTGTTTCAGCAGCTACTGAAGATAATCGTTTTTTACCGATTAAAGCCGATGAATTAGATGAATTAAAGATTACAATTGATATTTTATCAGAGCCTGAAAAAATAGAAGATGAGGATATTAATCAATTAGACCCGAAAAAATTCGGAGTTTTGGTTAAATCAGAGAACGGGTTTAAAACCGGCTTATTGTTACCAGACCTAAAAGATGTTAATATCGTAGCTGATCAAATTTCAATTGCCTGTCAAAAAGCCGGCATTGATCCTTATAAAGATAATTTTTTGGTTTATAAATTTACAGTAGAAAGACATGAAGAAAAATAAAATAGCTCAAATAATCCCTGTCACCCGTTTAAAACGCGATTTGCATTTGTTTGATTATATTGTTCCTGATGATTTAATTAACCGTTTAAAACGAGGTCAATTAGTTGAAATCCCCTTTCGCAATAAACAAGCCAAGGGGATTATTTTTGATTTAGTTAAAGATTCAGATTTAAAAAAATCTAATTTAAAAAGTATTGATAAGATTGTTGAAGCACTGCCCTTTTTAAATAATTGGCAATTAAAGTTGATAAAATTTTTGGCTGATTATTATTTTGTTTCAATGTCTGTTTGGGCTAAAATGATTGTCCCCGAAATACCCAAGAGAAAACGAAAAAGTTCCGGAAAAATTTTAGCTGATGTTGATTTTTTACCGATTCCATCCTTGAATAAAAATATTGCTCAATATTTGAAACCAGTAAAACCAGTATTTTTAAGGTATTTTAATTTTGAAAATAAAATTAAAGTTTATTTGGATTTGATTGATGAAATGGTCTCAAAAAACAAACAAGTGGTAATTATTGTTCCGCAAATTTCAGATATAAAAGATATTTATAAATATTTATTGGAATATAAGAATCAGGTTTTGATTTTTTTAAATGATTTGCCCAAAAATAAATATTGGCAAGAATGGTTAAAAATCAAAAAAGGTGAAGCAAAAGTTATAATTGGCACGCGTAGTGCAATTTTTGCTCCGTTTAAAAATTTAGGAGCAATTATTATTGATCAAGAGGAAAGTGAAAATCACAAGCAAGAAGAGCCTAATCCTCGTTATAATGCCAAAACAGTTGCTTTAAAAATAAAAGAATTAATTAATTGCAAATTATTTTTTGTTTCCGCGGCCCCGTCTTTAAATAGTTTATATAATATTCAGCAAAAAAAATGGCAATATTTTGAAATCGATAAGTTAAAGGCTCAACCAGAAATTACAATAATAGATAAACAGGAAGAATTTAGAAAAGGTAATTATTCAATATTTAGCGAAGAACTTTTAAATAAAGTCGAATATAATTTGAAACGTGCTAAAAAAATATTTTTATTTTTAAATCGTAAAGGTTTTGCTACTTTAGCCACTTGTCAAGATTGCGGTGAAATTGCTATTTGTCCTCACTGTAATCTACCCTTGACCTTGCATAGTAATAAGAAAATTGTTTGCCATCATTGCGGTTTTCTGAAGGATCTTTTTTTATTTTGTCCTAAATGTAAAGGTTCTAATATAAAATTAACTGGTACTGGGACTGAAAAAGTTGAAATTGAAATTAAAAAAATGTTTCCAACATCTCATGTTTTAAAGCTTGACTTGGAAACGCCGCTTAATGATAAAGATTTGAATAATTCCGACATTATTATTGGAACTTGCTATGCTTTTGATCAGATTGACTGGCAGCTAATTAATTTAATTGGTGTTATAAATGCCGACACCTTATTTTATTTACCTGATTTTCGAGCTATGGAAAAAACTTTTAATCTTTTGGTTAAATTGACAATTTATTTGTCTGATAATCAAAAACAGTTATTAATCCAAACAATGACTCCTGATAATTATGTTTTTAAATCAATTAAAAAATTAGATTATAAAAGTTTTTATATTAATGAGATTAAAGAACGTCAAAATTTTAATTATCCGCCTATTAGTAAATTAATTCGTTTAATTTACCAAAATTTTGAATTTAATGCCGGCCAAAAAGAAATAGAACAAATTTATCATGATTTAATAGATAAAGTAGACAATAAAAAAATTAGTATTTCGTCTCCCCTAGCAGCTTATACCCAGCAAGTGCGCGGACGCTGGCGCTGGCAAATAATAATAAAAATAATAGATAAAGAAATTAATTTGGACTTTTTAAATAATTTGCCGGAAAATGTTATTATTGATGTTGAACCTGTGAATTTACTTTAAATAAAAAGTCCTACGCTGAATCGCGTAGGACTATAATTTGTTTAGGAAGCTCGTTTTTTAGTTTTTTTTTCCGTAACCAGCAAATGTCTGAGATTTTTATCTTCGAAAAGAAATGTCTCGGCTGTGTTTTTTATTTCATGAGCCAAGGCAAGATAGATTGCCCAGACTTCTACTGTTTTTTTCATTTTTTTACAGCGTTCCAATAAAAATTGGAAATCAGAATCTCCAGAAACAAGAATAAGGTGATCAAATTCATCATTATATAAAAGATCCATGACTTCATCAATAATCTTGTTATCCGTTCGACTCTTAACAGCCTTAGGATTATTGGGACCAGGTGAATAGATTTTTAAAGGCACTCCGATTGTTTCAAGATCCATTTTATTCATGTAAGCAGCATAACTATTATCATTATTTATTTGCGGATGTTGATCATAGTAGAATCTTTTAACAACTAATTGCCGGCCCTTAACAATATGAGTAATGTGCTTTAAAAAAGCACTGAAATTGATCTTTTTGCCAAAGTTTTCCAAAAGGAATTGATTCATTCCATAGAGATTCGGGCCGTCGATTACTAAAGCAACGCGCTGTTGTTTCAATGTTCTCACCTCCTTGAAACTTGATTTTTATTGCTTTTTGTGCTATGCTTAAGTCGTTATTTAAGTTTACTATATTATTAAAATTATGTCAAGACTCAAAATAATTATAAAAGGTAATCCGATTTTACGAAAAAAATCAACAGAAATCGCTAAAATTACCCCTGGAATTAAGCGCTTAATTTTAGATATGGTAAAAACAATGAAAAAAGATAATGGCATTGGATTGGCTGCGCCTCAAATTGGACAAAATATTCGCTTATGTTTAATCAATACGGCTAAGGGCCCTTTGGCGTTAATTAATCCGAAAATAACCTGGAAATCTTTAAGAAAAGAAATTGAAGAAGAAGGTTGTTTAAGCTGTCCTGATGACTGGGGGCCGGTTAAAAGAGCTAAGGTTATTTATGTCAAGGCTTTAAATGATAAAAGTCAGCCAATCAGTTTTAGAGCCCAGGGTTTATTTGCCAGAGTGATTCAGCATGAAGTAGATCATTTGGATGGGATTTTAATCATTGATAAATTTGAAGTAAATAAAAAAAGAGGCAGTCCTAGGTGATGCTTCTTTATTTATATTATTTTTGATTATTGTTTTTTTCTCTTTCTAAGGCTGCGAGTTCTTCCTTATAAAATTCGCTATCATCATCAACAATCATGTAAGAAAAGGATTCTTTAAAACCGATAATAATTGCGAGGAAGAACAAAACAATCATTAGGACTATTATACCTATTATTATTTTCTAAATCATTATCTCCTCCTTTTGGGCTCATTTTTAAGCTTAATTTAACAAGATAATTTGTTTATGTCAATAAATTTAAAAAATGCAAAAATTATTTTTATGGGTACGCCTAATTTTAGCGCGCCCATTTTGTCAGGCTTAATTGATAATTATAAAGTAATAACCATTGTAACTCAACCTGATAAAAAAGCCGGCCGCCAGCAAATTTTAAGCCAATCCCCTATTAAGCAAATTGCTAAAGCCAATAATATAGAAGTTTTTCAACCCGAAAAATTAAAGGATAATCAGGCATTTTTTAATAAAATTAAAGAATTAAACCCCGAATTAATCGTGGTTGCGGCTTATGGTTTTATTTTGCCTAAACAAATATTAGCTATACCGAGATATGGCGTGATAAATGTGCACGCTTCTTTATTGCCCAAATATCGTGGTGCTTCACCGATTCAGGCCGCTATTTTAAATGGTGAAAAAGAAACCGGTGTGACAATAATGTTAGTTAATGAAAAAATGGATCAAGGTGATATCTTAAGCCAAGCCAAGGCTAATCTTGATCAAGATGAAACTTTTTTAAGTTTGCATGATAAATTATCAGTTTTAGGCGCTCATTTACTGATCAATACTTTGCCCCAATATTTAAACGGCGAAATTCAGCCTAAAAAACAAGATGACGCAAAGGCGACTTATTGTCCGATTATAACCAAGGCTGACGGTAAAATTGACTGGTTAAAATCAGCAGATGAAATTGAGCGTCAAGTACGCGCTTTTTATCCTTGGCCGGGTACCTGGACTTTTTGGAATAATAAAAAATTAAAAATTCATAAAGTTAGTAAATTAAATACTGAAAAAGATAAAGCCGGTAAAGTTTTTGAGTTTGATAATGGATTAGCTGTTAGCTGCGGTCAAAATTCATTAAAAATTGAAGAGTTACAGCTTGAAGGTAAAAAAATAATGACTGCTAAAGAATTTTTAAATGGTTATAAAAATATAATTGGCAGTATTTTACAATAAGTATTATTCTAAAAAATAAAAAGCCCTTAGGGGGCTTTTTATTTTGTATAATTAAAATCTATTTTTTTAAGATTCTATCAATTGGGAATATAAGTATGCCTTGTTGTTTTAGTTTTTCTTTTCTGGTTATTTGCTTAACTTTTTCTATAAATAGAAAATTGTAAAAATCACGGCATTTTTTGCAGTTTTTTATATGTTCTTTAGCTAAAGTTCTTTCAATAATTGTAATTTCATTAAAAATATCAGGATGAAAGAAGTCTATAATAACATATTCGACTGCTTCACAAGGATCTTCAAAAAATTATTCTTCTCCTTGGAACATTTTTCCCTCCTTTTTAAAACGTATTTTAAAAATAAGTTTTTTTGTATTTTAGCCAGTGATTTATTTTTTGTCAATAATATGACTAAAAAGACTGGCACAAAGCATTAAATACCCGATACCTAAAGGATGATTTAAATATGGACTAAAAGTATGAGTAATTATTATGGAAATTAAGCCAATTAATAATCCCCATTTGATTGTATTATTAAGTTTACTTTTAATTCCCAAGTAAAATATTTGGCCAATAAATATTAAATAAATAAGTAAACCAAGAATTCCTATTTCAGTAATTGTATCTAAATAGCCCCATTCAAAAGTAAAAGTAGTAACCCAGCCTTGTGGATTTTGTTCATTTTTTATCCGTGGATCTTCTGTTTGATAATCAACAGTAGTGCCAAAACCAGTTCCCCAAAAAGGCGCTTTTTTATTTTGTTCCAGCAAAACTGGTAATAAATTCCAGCGTGAAGAAGCTGCTGCGTCACCAGTAGTAAATCTGTTTTTTAAGGTATCAGCTGAAAAAATACCCGGTTCTGGAATTGGGAAATTAACAATAGTGATCATTAAAACAATGCTTAAAATCCCACCTAATAGCAGGATAGCAATAGTTTTTGCCAGTTTTTTTATTTGCGTTTTATATAAGGTGATTAAGTAAATAAATAATCCAATTGCGCCAACAAAACCGCCTAGCCAAAAACTGCGAGAAAATGAAATTAAAATAGAAGTTTGAATAATTATTAATAAACTGAAGAAAAACTGAAATTTTTTATGTTTTAATAATAATTTAAAATTGGGTTGCTTTTTATAAAATTTAATAATAATTAAACTAGTTATAAAAACGCCAATTAAGCTATAAATTTGAGATTGAATAAAAATACGATAAAAACTGCCGCCAGCCCAGGTAATCTCCCCTACTCTGGTGTCACGAATCCAGGTGTAAAATAGATCAGTCAACCAGTTAAAACCATGAGTAAAAAAATATAAAGTTAGAAAAATTTTGAAAGTTAAATAAATTAAGCTGGCAATAAAAATTTGTAAAAATTCAATAATGCATTTTTTTGATTGAAAAACATCCAAGAATATAAAAAATAAGCCAAAATATAAATAACCATTAACATCAAAGAAAATATTTTTCAAACCATTACCATGCAAATAACCATTGATTACGCCAATAATTAAAAAGATAATAAATAGTACTAAATTTTGAACTAAGCGATTTTTTTTAAGTAATTTAGTGTATTTGTACCAATTAAAATACTTGATTAGCCAGATTATAAATAAGGTTAAAAATATACCTAAACGGATCGGTAGTTTAAACTCAGGCAATTGTAAATAAAATAAATAACCATAAGAGCCGATCATTAATTCAATTAAAGCAATGTAAAGGCCATATTTTAATTTATACAAAGTAAATAAAGTGACTCCTATTATAATTAAAATAAAAAAGAAACCTGATAACCAGGCGAATTTAAAGCTGATTAAGGAAAATAATTCAATAAAAGAAATAGCCAGAATAATTTTCCAAAAATTTTTATTTATGATTTTGCTTAGATAATGACTCATGGCAGGGATTTTACAATTCTCATTTAAATATAATAAGTTTTTTATAATTTTGACTGTGTTTGGGGTTTTATTTTAAAAGTTTTACTTAGCCAGGCCAGTAATAAACTTATTGGTGATAATAAACTGATTATTAAATATGATAGTAAGTTATGATGTTTTTTAAAATAGATCCGCATTCCCCTGTTAAATCTTTTTTGTTTTAATAAACTGGGATTTTGTTCAAAACTTTTGCCTTCATGGTGAATAATTTTGGTTTTAGGCGTATAAATAATATCATAACCGGCTTTTTGTACTCGTTTGCATAAATCAAGATCTTCCCACCATAACCAATAATCAGTATCCCAGCCCCCTATTTGGTGGAAAAAATCATCATCGCTAAAAACAAAAGCCCCCATAATTTGTTGGACTTTTTGCTGTTTAAAATAATCAAAATCTTTGGCCAAATATTTTTTTAAACAAGCAGGCTGGCTTAAATGATGGAGTTTAAGCAAAATTAATATTTGATCACATAAACCAGGATTATTTTTAATATTATTTTGTCTTTCTAAATCAGGATAAACAAGTTGGCAGGTAGCCAAGCCGATTTTTTTGTTATTAACCAGCAAATCACGCATGCTTTTAAAGCTGTTTTCAATCAGTTCCATATCTGGATTCATAAAGCAAATAAAGTTGCCTCGTGCTTGTTCTAATCCCAAATTATTAGCTTTGGCAAAACCTAAATTTTCATTTGAAGCAATTAGGTCAACTCTGGGAAAATTATCCAAGACCATTTGAGCCGAACCATCTGTTGAAGCATTATCAATGACAATTACTTCAAAATCAAGCCCGATTGTTTGATCATAAATTGACTGCAAGCATTTTTTTAATAAATCTTTAACATTCCAGGAAACTATAATAATCGATAAATCCATATTTAATAATTTAATTTATTATAGATTAGATTAAGCATTTGCTCGATTCTTTTTTGCCAGGTATGATTTTTTAATATCTCATAAATTGAGTTTAGTTTGTCTGCTATAATAGCTTGATTAACAAAATCATTGAATTGTTCAGGCGTCTTAGCAACATTAATATAATCGGCAAATTTTTCAATGCCAGAGACATTAGTTGTAACAATTGGCAGTCTGGCTGCCAAATATTCATAAAATTTCATAGGGTCAATTGATTTTACAAAATCATTGGTTTTATAAGGAATAATACCAACATCAAAACCATTGTATAATTGCGGGATTTCCCAATGATTGATTGGACCTAAAAAATAAACATTTTTAAACCGTTGTAATTTATTTTTAGAAAAACTTGGCCAAACAGGGCCAGCCAAAACAATTGATTTATCAGGATTATTTTTGGCTAAATATAGTAAAATATCAAGATCAATGCGGTCTTGCAAAATTCCCAGAAATCCAATTATTGGTTTTGGAATATTTTCCAGCAAATAATGCTTTTCATTAATAGATTGAAAAAAATTCAAATCAACACCATTTGGTAGCCAGTAAGTATTTGGCTGATTATTAAATAATTGTTGTTTTAGATTTTGAGAAACAGTAAAAATTAAATCAGATTTTTGTTTTATAATTCGATAATTTTTTTCCAATTTAGTTTGATATTTTTTATAACTGCTATGAGTCAGCCAATTATCAACCGTATCAAAAATATTTAAAGCTTGGTTTAATTGATTAAAATAATTGACATAAAGAGGATTATAATTCCAGGCAGTTAAATTATCACTAATTTTCTCTTTTTTGATAATACGTTTTAATTCTTGGGTTATTTTACTTTTATTTAAAATCGAATCAATAGAAGAATAAACCAAAATTTTAGATGAAACCTGCCAGCAACGCGAGGTTAGGTCACCATAAATAATCGAGCCTTTGGCGTCATCAATTATTTGATCTTTTAAATAGGTTTTTATAGCTCTTGTCCAGTTAAATGGTAAAAAATCTACGGCAATAATTTTATTGATTTCGTCACGTTTAGCAAGGTTATGTAAAATATGATAATTACGATTGGCAATGCCTTTTTGCCAGTCAGTATATTTGGACATATTAAACATTACGATATTTAATTGTTGGGATTTATTCATAAAATATTTTTTAATTTAGCTATTTGAATTGGCCACTGAAATTCGGCCATCACCCTTTTTTTACCTTGAACACCTAATTTATTCATCAATTCTGGGTCATTAATTAGCTTTATGATTGTTTGTTTTATTTCTGTACAATTTTGGGGATCAACCAGAAGACCAGTTTGATTACTAATTACCGCGTCACTTACCCCCCCGCTTTGACCAGCGATTACTGGTTTTTGAAATAAATTAGCTTCCAAATAAACTATACCAAAGCCCTCAACATCGGTTTGATTTTCAAGACGAGACGGCATTATAAATATATCAGCCAAATCATAATAATATGGCAAATTTGCGTTAGAAATTTTTTCTAAGAAAATTAAATTACCGCGGATTCGTAATTTTTCTGCCAATTCTTCCAATTCTTTTTTATAATCGCCTTCGCCGACAATCAAATAAATTAAATTTGGTATTTGTGAAATAAGGTCAGGCAAACATTCAATTACTTTATCGTGGCCCTTTCTTTTAGTTAAGCGTCCGACTGAAAGCAATATTTTTTTATTTTCTAAATCCAGTTCTTTTTTTATGATTTGTTTTTTATTGGAATTTAACTTGGTTGATTCAATATTAGGACAAGGATAAACAATAGTTATTTTTTTAGCTTTAATTCCCTGTTTGAGCGCTTTTGATTTTGTAAAATTACTATTAACAATGATGTGTTTGGCTTGATTTAAAATAATTTTAAGCCAGAATTTTTTCCAAAATGATTTTTGTGCTAACAAAATATCATAACCATGTAAAATCACATAAAACGGTTTATTTAAAAGCAAGGTAATATAACCCATGGGTAAAACGTGAGAAATAATTATTTGCTGAATTTTTTGCTGTTTAATTAATTTTTTAGCAATAAAATAAGTTTTAAGCCAATGCGGCCAGAAATTTTTATAATATAAATTTTTACGGATGATTTTATAATCTTGCTGATTATCAAATGATTCGGCTTGTTGATGGTGATTGGTTAAAATAAAGATTTTATCAATCGCTAAATTTTTACTAAAATTAGATAAATAATTAGCCACTCCGCCCTTTTGCGGCGGAAAGTCTAAAGTAATCAAAAGAGTTTTTTTGATATCTAAATTTGTTTTTTGATCATTGCTTGCCATAAGTATTTAATATCTGATTTATTAAACCCTCTGCTTAAATACATTATAATTATATAAATAATTGCCCCCAAGATAATTAGTAGAATAAAATGAAGATACGGTTTTGCCAGATAAATAATAATAGCCATGATTAGAGCTGAAATAATAGACTGAATAGTTTTTATAATTAAATATTTATAGTTATATTTTATTATTTTGGGCACCCAGGCCAAATTTAATATAAATAAAACTGATAAACTGATTAAAGCTGCCGTGCCAGCGCCTAGGTGCTGGTACTGAGGAATTAAAATCAGATTTAAGATAATATTTAAAATCATGGTAATACCCATGTTAATAGTATTAATGATTTGTTTGTCGCAAGCGTTTAAAAGTGAACCAACTGGGTAATTTAAAAATAATCCGATTACACCCCAAATAAATATTTGCAAAGTAAGAATTGATGGTAAATATTCAGCTGTATATAAATATAAAATGACTGGTTTGGCTAAAATATAAACCCCAAAAGCTGTTGGTATGGATAAGATTATCAAAAAATACATTGATTTTTCAAAAATATATTGTAGTTTTGATTTATCTGTTTTGTAAAGATTACTCATGGCCGGAAATATTGCAGCGGCAAAAGCAGCCGGAATAAATTGTAACGCATAGGTCATTTTATGAGCTACTGAGTACCAGCCCAATGACTGATCGCCTATTAAGATTGATAATAAGACTTGATCAATATAATTATACACACGAGTAAAAATTCCAGCTAAGGCAAATGGCAAGGCAATAATAAATAAAGTTTTTAAGACTGTTTTATTCCAGTTGGGCTTTATTTTAAATTTTAATTTGGTTTTAAGTAAAGTTAGCGAATATATAAAACTAAATAAACTACCGGTTAGTAAAGCAATAACCAAAACATAAAGTGGAAATTTTAAAAATACGCCAATTAAACCAACACTAAAAATTAAGATTTGATTAATAGCGATTGAAATAGCTTCATATTTTAAATTTTGCCAAGCACGAAAAATTCCCCAAAAACTTAAATTAAACGAATCAACTATCATAACCAGGCCGGCAATATAAACCATTATTTCAGCCATTTGGCCTTTATTAAGCAAGTTAATGGTTATAACAGCTATAATAAAAGTTATAATACTTAAAATTATTTTAACAGTGATTATATTATTTAGGTACAAATTGGCTTTCCCCCGATTTTTGGCTGATTCCCGGATCAAAACGGGTGAAAGCCCAAAATCAATCAATACGGACAAAATAGTGGCCAATGAGATGGCAAAAACATAAGAACCAATATCTGTAGCACCTAAAAATCTGGCAATTAAGGTAAAATAAACAAAAGCAAATATTTTTTGAAAAATATATGCTGAGGTTAGCCAGGTTGTATTTTTAGCTATATTTTGTGAGCCTGGTTCCATAAATTAAAAATCTGACAGGTTATTTACTGCTTAGGCTTATTTTAGCATAAAATATTATAAATATAAAGTACTAAAAAATACCCTTTTTAGGGTATTTTTTAGTTATATAATATATATAGTAATTTTAACGTTTTGCCCATTGTGGAGCCCTTCTAGCTCGTTTTAAGCCTGGTTTTTTACGTTCTTTGACTCTGGCGTCGCGAGTTAAATAACCGGCAATTTTAAGAGTTTTATGCAAATCTTGATTTAATTTATCAAGCGCGCGAGCAATACCGTGTCTAATTGCTTCGGCCTGGCCTTTTTTCCCGCCACCTCTAATCAAAACAGAAACATCGATTTTTTTATCTAAATCAACTAATTTTAAGGGAGCATAAATAATTTCCTGTAAATTATAATCGGGTAAATATTCTTTGGCTGTTTTTTTATTTATTGTAATATCGCCTTTACCTTTTTCAAATAATCTAATTTGAGCAACAGCGCTTTTTCGTCGGCCAACAGCATAAGTATATTTGTTCTTACTTTTAATTTCTTTTGTCTTATTCTTTTTAGTTTTGGCTTGACTGGCTTTTTCTGGCATATGTTAGTAATTAAGCATTAGTAATTATTTAAAAGTTAAACGTTTAATTATGTGTTGTCTAAGTTTATTTTTAGGCAACATATTATAAACGGCTTTTTTAAGCACTTCTTGCGGACTTTCATTGAATATTTTCTTTAATTTAGTAGTTTTTAAACCTCCTGGATAACCTGAATAGCGGTAATATTTTTTTTGTTCAATTTTTTTACCTGTAAATCTAACTTTATCAATATTAGTAACAACCACAAAATCACCATTATCAACTTGGGGTGCATAGTTGGGTTTGTGTTTACCTCTTAATAAAGCGGCAATTTGAGTAGCCAAACGACCGATTGCTTGGTCAGTGGCATCGATTTGATGATTTTTTCTATCAATTTTTACTTTAAAATTTGTTGTAGTCATAATTTTTAGACAAATTCAATTTGAACTATTTTAGCTGCATCGCCCTGTCGATTACCCAGTTTTATAATTCTAGTATAACCGCCTTTTCGATCCTTATAGCGCGGGCTTAAATCTTCTAATATTTTTTTAACTGCATTTTCTACATAAAGGTATTTTAGTAATTCCCTGCGTATATGCAAATCATTTGTTTTGCCTTTGGTGATTAATCTTTCAATAATCGGTTTAACTGCCTTAGCTTTGGCTTCAGTTGTCTTGATTTTTTCATGTAATATTAAATTAGTCGCCAGGCTACGTAATAAAGCTTTTCTGGGATCTTTTTTTCTATCTAAAATTTTACCTTTTTTTCTGTGTCTCATAATTGATTATTTTTTAGTCTTTGATGTAGTTTTTTTAGTGGTAGTTTTTTTTGTTTCTTTTTTTTCTTTTGTTTCTTCTTCTTTGTATAATAAAGAAAAATGGTCAATTAAAATTTTGGTCCCGGCATTAATTGCTTCTTCTGGTGTAATTGTACCGTCAGTTTCTAAATTTAGGGTTAATTTATCATAATTAGTAATTTGCCCCACACGGGTATATTCAACTTTATAACCAATATCTTTTATCGGCGTATAAATAGCATCAATGGCAATAGAGCCGACCGGTAATTTTTCTTTATCTCGATTTTCAGTCGGATCAAAACCGCGTCCTTTTTCAACGGTTATTTCCATATCTAATTCCATTTTTTTATCCGTAATAGTTGCTATTTGTAAATCTTGATTAATAATTTCCACATTTGCGTCTTTACCAATATCTTTAGCCAATACTGCACCTTCGCCTTTTTTTGTTAATTTTAAAACAACAGGTTCATCAGAGTGAAGTTTTAGACGAAGCTGTTTTAAATTCAAACTGAGTTCCAAAACATCTTCATAAATTCCATCAACACTGGAAAATTCATGCTGCACACCCTTGATTTTAAAAGATGTAACTGCAGCACCTGGTAATGATGATAATAAAACTCTTCTTAAAGCATTACCAATTGTGGTGCCATAACCATGATATAGGGGTTCCATAATTAGAACCCCTTCGTTAGGGGTTTTTCCTTTTTTTAGTTCAATTTTTGATGGGAGGAAAATGTTTTCCATACTATTTTTTTAGTTTTTTAATTTGTTTTTATATATAAATTATCTTGAATAAAACTCAACAATTAATTTAGGATCAAATTCGCCCTTGGATTCATCAATGCTTGGCTTGTCCACTACTTTAATTTCTAATTTATCAGGATCAACTGATAACCAAGAAATAGGTTCGTTTTTTTTGATTTGTTCTTTTAAGTTGACAAATGATTTTGAATTTTGGCTCTTTTCTTTAAAACTGATAACATCATTGACTTTAACCTGATAAGACGGGATATTGACTTTTTGACCATTAATTAGGAAATGATTATGGGAAATCAATTGTCTTGCAAAATCTCTTGATTTGGCAAAACCTGCTCGATAAACTACATTGTCCAGGCGCATTTCTAGTAATTGTAATAAAATATTTTCAGTATTTTCTTTGGTTTTATGAGCCTTTATAAAATAGTTTTTGAATTGATTTTCCATTAAACGATAAATTTTTTTGGCTTTTTGTTTTTCTCGTAACTGTATGCCATAGTCTGTTAAGCGACCATAACCTTTACTGCCATGAACACCTGGTGGAAAATTCCTTTTTACCATGGCACATTTAGCAGTATTACAACGTTCACCCTTTAAAAAGAGTTTTTGTCCTGCGCGTCGGCATTGTTTACATTTTGGATCTAAATTTCTAGCCATATTTATAGTAATTTATAATTAGTAATTAAGGATTATTTTATTAAACTCTGCGTGGTTTTCTTTGCCGGCAACCGTTATGTGGTATAGGGGTTATATCTTTGATTGATAAAACATTAATGCCATAAGTATTAAGTGCTCTGATCGCTGATTCTCTGCCAGATCCAACGCCTTTAACAAAAACATTAACATTTTTTAAGCCATAAGCTTGTGCTTTTTCAGTAGCATCTTTAACAATCACACTAGCTGCATAAGGTGTTGATTTTTTAGGACCTTTAAAACCATTTTGTCCGGCGCTAGACCAAGCCAAAACATTACCATTTAAATCAGTTAAAGTAATAATGGTATTATTATAAGTCGCCTGAATATAAGCCCTGCCATGAGTAATTTGTCTTATCATCCTTTTTTTCCTTTTTTTACCCTTTGTGGTTTTGCTTTTATCGGTTTTTTGCGTTTTGGTGTCTTTTTTTTCAGGTATTGCTTCAGCTGGAATATTGGTTGCTGCTTGTTGTTCCGCTTTTTTTACTTCGGTTTCTTCTGATTTTATTTCAGCTTCTTTTTCCTTTACTTCGCTAGTATTTTTGTTGTCTTCTGGCATATTTGAATAAATAATTAACTAAATTAGGTTTTTTGAGCTGGTGGTTTGCGTCCGCTGCCTAAGGTCATCTTGACATTACCTTTAACAGTCCTGGAATTTGTTTTGGTTCGTTGGCCTCTGACCGGTAGTCTTTTACTGTGACGCGTACCTTTATAGGTTTTTATTTCTTTTAATCTTTTGATATTACCCATGACTTCTCTTTTTAAATCACCTTCAACTTTGAAATTTTTTCTGATATAGTCTCTTAATTTATTTTCTTCTTCATTGGTAAGATCCTTTGTTTTGGTATTTGGATCGATTTTTAATTCTTTTAAAATTTCTGCAGCTCGAGATCGGCCAATACCATAGATATAAGTCAAAGCGATTGCTATTCTTTTGTCTTGTGGGATAGTTACCCCAACGATTCTAACAAGTGCCATATTTTAATAAAATTTTAAATTTAAATAGAAAAGTTGAACAAGTTAGCCTTGTCTTTGTTTGTGTTTTGGGTTTTTACAAATAACCCAAACTCTTTTATTGCGTCTGATAACTTTACAATCTTTACAAATTTTTCTAACCGAAGTTCGAACTTTCATGGAATAAAAAAATTAAATATAAATATTTAATATTAATTAATTATTGATAATTAGTTAATATCTATAAGTAATGCGACCTTTTGATAAATCATAAGGTGTTAACTCAACTTTTACTTCATCACCGGGCGAAAGCCTAATTTTATGTATACGCATTTTACCGGAAAGAAAGCCTAAGATTTCTTGGTCATTTTCCAGCCTGATTTTAAAACTGCCGGCTGGTAAAAGTTCCAAAACAACACCTTTCATCTCAATAAAATCTTTACTAGCCTTTTGACTATTGTCTTTATTTGTCATAAAGAATTTTGTGCATTTTAAAGATAACTAAAAAATAGATTCTTTGCAAGAATCCTTTCTGCAAAAAATCATTTTGTTTCTTTTGTTTCTAATAAGTTAATTATTAGTTTATATAAATATTATATATTATTTATATGAATTGTCAAGTTTTTCAATCTAAAACTGCCTTAATTCTACGAATACCAGCGCTAGATGATTCTTCTTTTTTGATTTTAAGATGGCCTAACTCGCCAGTATTTTTAGCATGCGGGCCACCACAAATTTCTTTGGAAAAATCACCGATTGAGTAAACTTTGACTTTATCACCATAACGATCTTCAAAAGCACCGATCGCGCCTTTTTCTTTGGCTTGCTCGACAGTCATTTCTTCATAAGTGATTGGTAGATTTTCCTTTATTTTAGCATTAACAATTTCTTCAACTTGCTGTTTTTGTTCATCTGTTAATTTTTCATCATGATTAAAATCAAAACGCAACCGGTCAGCAGTAATATTACTGCCCTTTTGCATAACTTGCGGGCCCAAAACTTCACGCAAAGCTTGCAAAAGCAAATGAGTGGCGGTATGTAATTTGGCGGTTTGTTCATCTTGCGAAGCTAGTCCGCCTTTGAATTTTTGTTGCGCGCCTTTACGTGAAAGTTCCTGATGTTTTTTCATTTCTTGATTAAATTCTTCAATATTTATTTTTATATTTTTTTCATCAGCTAATTCTTGGGTTAATTCTAAAGGAAAACCATAAGTAGAAAATAAAATAAAAGCTTCTTTTCCAGATAATTTTTCGTCTTTTATCATCCTTTGAAATTCTTTTTCGCCTTTTTCCAATGTTTTGCTAAATTTTTCTTCCTCTTGAATTAATTGATTAATAATAAAGTCCTGATTTTTTTTGACTTCAGGGTAAGTTTCTTTATACATTTCAATAACCATTTCAGCTATTTTAAAAGTGAAAAGTTCATTAATACCTAATTTTTTACCATAACGAACAGCCCGTCTGATTAAACGGCGTAAAATGTAGCCTTGGTCAACATTAGATGGAGTGACTGCATTATCATCACCTAAAATCATGGTCGCTGCTTTAATATGATCAGCGATTATACGAAAAGCCTGCTGATTTTCTTTATATTTTTTATTTGAGATTTTAGCTATTTCATTTAAAAGCGGGGTAAAAAGTTCTGTTTCAAAAACATTGGCATAGCCATTTAAAACCGTAATGGCCCGTTCTACACCCATCCCGGTATCAATATTTTGCTGGTCAAGTTTTTCAACAGTGCCGTCTGGTTTTTTATTAAATTCCATAAAAACATCATTCCAGATTTCAATTAAGCGGAAATTATTAACATAATCATCAAATTTACCGTTTAAGGGTCCTTCTTCTGGTCTGGTATCGTAAAACATTTCAGTATCACCACCGCAAGGTCCTGAAGCCCCGGCAATCCAAAAATTTTCAACCATGTCAAGTGGAATAATTCTGATGCCTTGTTTTACTATTTCATCATCAGCGGCAACT
>WJKP01000044.1 GCA_014729025.1 Candidatus Buchananbacteria bacterium | reverse complement strand
TTCATTTTGCCTGGCAACGTTCATTCCATGACCGGGTTATCCGTAATGAAAAAGAATTTCCGCCGAAGGCGGATCCGCCTCTGGTGGAGAATAACAAACGTAATTATATTATTGGCAATCCCGCCAAATGGCAAGAAGACCGTAATAATCCCATTAATATTAAATAAATATATCCTCTATAAAAAAATAATTAATTTAATAAATATGCCAATAAAAATAAACTATGCCAAATGTTGTTGGCAAGATGGGAAATGTACCAGCTGTTGCTGTGGCAGCGCTTGTGTCGGTTGTGTTGAAGCTTGTCCGGTAGAGGCGATAAGCAGGGAAGATGTCGTTAAAATTGATTTAACCAAATGCATTGAATGCGGAGCGTGTATTAGTGCTTGTAAACATCAAGCTTTATCAACGGAATAATGCCAAACTATTTGCATGGTATTATTAAGATATATGATAATCAAGATTTTAAAACCGCGGATAACATAGGGACCCCGCCATGGCGGGGTCCCTACAATTCATGGGTTATCCGAAATTGCCCGCGGTTTAAAACATTTTCAGCGCGAAAAATAAATGAAATTCGCGATAATAAATATTTTTCCTGGCAAAAATCATTCCATGATCGGGTTATCCGTAATGAAAAAGAATTTCCGCCGAAGGCGGATCCGCCGCTGGTGGAGAATAACAAACGTAATTATATTATTGGCAATCCTGCCAAATGGCAAGAAGACCATAATAATCCCATCAATATTAAAAATAAAAATTTTATTTTAAAATAATTTAAAACTCATTAAAAAATTAATTTTTATATCGAGTAAATGACAATCAGTGCATTTAAATAAAGCGGCTCTTTTGAGAGCCGCTTTGGTTATTATCTGTTTTTTTCTCAAATCATATCTTCCAATTTTGCCAAATATTCGTAATGGTCTTTTTTTGTTTATTATTAATCGGACCAACAATCACTACAGTGCCTTGGTTTTGGCTGAATAATTCTGTGAAATATTTTTTTATTTCAGATAAACTGATTGAATTGATAATTTTTTCCTGTTCAAGCAAACTCAAAGCATTAGCCGATCCATAATGCTGAGCATACCATCTGAGTATATTAGCAGCTTTTATTTTATCATCATTATCAATTTCCAAAATAATTGTTTTTTTATTTTTATAATAAGTCAGGTCTTTAGCAGAAAACGTTTTCTTGAAATCACGCAAAGCTTTATTTAAAAAACTATAAAACTCAACTGTTTTATCAGGCCGAAAAACAGATTCTATATAAAAATCAAAAAATTCCTGATAAGTCCTAATGTCTGTGCTAAATGAATAAGTAAACATTTTTTCTCTGCTGGTATAAAATAAATAATTATTCAGTATTTCTACAAAAAATTCCCATTTAACATTAGTTTTGGCATCCTGATTTAAAATAGGAAAATGCCAGCTAAACTGGGTTTGTGATTGTTGTTTGTTTAATAAAATCAAATCATCTCCTGGATACTTGTAATTAACAATCTCATTACGGTCAATAATTGTTTTGGCCGATTTTTTAAAATATTGACTGACCAGTTGTTTAATTTTAGTCTGGCTAATATCACCAAAAACAGTTACTACCAGATTATCAGGCGCATAATATTTTTTTATAAAATTTTCAAGATCAATCGGTTTAAATTTTTTTAATATTGATGGCCGTCCCAGTATTTCAAAACGCAAAGGATTTTTTTGATAATATTTTTTCTTAAACTCCTGATCAAGATAATAAAAAGGTGTTTCTTTATATTCTAATAATTCTTCGCTTATTACTTCAATTTCCTGATTTATTTGTTTTTGGCTGAAACTGACGGGCCGAGTCAATTCGGCTAAAAATTTTACACCTAAATCAAGATCTTTTTTATGGCAGGTTAATTCATAATTGGTCCGGTCTGTCATGGAATAAGCATTAAAATTTTCATTAAAATAATGTTTGAGCCAATCATGTTTTTTTAAGCTGCTAATAGCTTTTTTTTCTAGTAAATGTTCGGTTAAATGACTAATGCCGTTATTCTGACTGGTTTCATAACGTGACCCGACTTTTACAGCCAATTCTAAATATACAGAATTTAAACCTGGTCGATGTTCTGTGATTAAAGTTAACCCATTATTTAATTTTGTGATTTGATATTTTTTCATGTTTTTATTATAGCAAAATAAAAAGGGTAAATCCACGAAAGATCTACCCTATAATGTTGTTTTTTTCTTCTTATGACTATTTACCGCGATCCTTTTGACGGCCGTTGGTTGCTTCTTTTGGTGTCGTGCGATTTTCGCGTATCTTGGCTTTTTGATGGACGAGAACTTTTACGAGAACTCCTGTCACCACCGCCACGATATTTACCGCCTTTTTCATAACCGTGTGGCATTATTATCACCTCCTGTTTGATTGTTAAAGTGTTTTAACCACTTTATGTTTTTATTATATAATTATAAATTCAAAATAGGCAAATTTTTATTACCAATCAAGTTATTTGATTTATCGCTCAATTAAGCGTAAAATAAGAGTATAAATATAAAAATCTTATTTAAAAATAAGTCTATGCCCTACACCGGCAAATTTAATCCAAATTCAAAAGACGCTTATAAAATTAGTCGTTCCAAGATTGAGTTATTTATAAATTGCCCCAGATGTTTTTATCTTGATAGAAAATTTGGCATTGGCCAGCCTGGCGGATTACCTTTTACCTTAAACAGCGCAGTTGATCATTTGTTAAAAAAAGAATTTGATATCCACCGCGCTAATGGGGAAACGCATCCGTTAATGAAAACCTATAAAATTAAAGCTGTCCCTTTCCAACATGAAAAAATGGATGACTGGCGTAATAATTTTCACGGTGTTCAGTATTTGCATAAACCAACTAATTTTTTGGTCTTTGGCGCTATTGATGATTTGTGGATCAATGATAAAAAGGAATTGTATGTTGTAGATTATAAATCTACCAGCGTGGATAAGGAGGTGAGTCTAGAAGATGAATGGAAAATGGCTTATAAAAGGCAGATGGAAATTTACCAGTGGCTTTTCCGCAAAAACGGGTTTAAGGTTTCTGATACAGGTTATTTTGTTTATGCCAATGGCAAAAAGGATAGGCAAGCTTTTGACGGTAAATTAGAATTTGATGTCACTGTTTTACCTTATAAAGGCAGTAATAAATGGGTAAATAAAACATTAAAAGATATTAAAACTTGCTTAATGTCTAATAAAATCCCCAAGGCAAGTCTTGATTGTGATTATTGCAAATATCGGGTCAAAACCAGAAAAGTGGAAAAATAAAAATTTTATTTAAAATTTATGAATAATTATGAAAAACCAATTTCTATTTCTCGCGGTAAAGAAATAAATACTGAAAAAATATTAAAGACTTTACAGGAAAAATTATTAATGCTGGAAAATTATCATACCGAGCTTGGTCAGAAAATAAAAGACAAACAAACTCTTTATAATCGTGAATTCATGAAATCACCTGAAAAAAGAGATTATGGTTTGATAGCTGATTTAACTAGAGAAATAGAAGAATTAGATAAAATCGCTGATAAAGTTTTAGATGAAATGCTTACCGCGCAAAGTTTGATTCAAGAAGGCCAGCAAAAATTAAGAGATCAGCAGGAAATATCTGATCAGCTTAAGCAAATAACAGAATTAGAAAAAATACTTAAAGAAAAATTTTAAAAATGCCCCTTAAAAAAGAACGTAAATTAAACCGTTGGCAGGG
>WJKP01000043.1 GCA_014729025.1 Candidatus Buchananbacteria bacterium | reverse complement strand
CTGACTGTTTGTTGCAAAATAAATCAGCTTGGCAAATACGATTAGGGGATAAATTGTAGCTTGATTTATTTTCGATTAAGATAGCCGGAGAGCAGTCTTTGCCTTTAGCATATCGAGTAACACATTTTCCCATAGCATTACAAAATTCATTAGCGTCGGTACAATCTGCTTGCTTACTGCAACTGGCACCACTACCACCACTCCCCCCACCATTTGAAGGCGCAGTATATTTAATTTGGGCTGGCAGTTCAGCGCATTTTAGGTTGGCTTGCCAGTCCCAGCCTGATTTGGTGACAGCACTGACAGTAAAAGTTACAACAGTATAAGCCAAAAAAGCGATTCCCAGACCGATTACTGAATTAATTAAGACATCTTTGCCTTTTTTGATTCTATCCGGCGCACCGCCAGAAGTTAACATTAAAAAACCGCCATATACAAAAAAGAGCAAGACAAGAGCACCGACAATACCCAGCAAGTATAAACCGATATTAATCGCTGTTTGTACCATATCGCATAAAGTGCAACGTCCCGTGCTAATGCAAGCCGGTAAAACCCCTTGAGCTCGGGCAATTGAAAAGGAAACAAAAAATAAGCCTAAACTTAATATTATGATTAGATACGGGGTGTATTTTTTTAAATAAGGCATAAAATATATTAAATTTTAATAAATTCTATTAAGCTGCAAAACAGCTGTTTTGATAATTTCTCTGGTCGGAGCCAAGCCCGCCAGATTTTCGCTGATCATGGTTTTGAATATCTCTTCTGCTTGCTGAACATTACGGCCTTTGTACCAGCTTTGAGCCGTCAAAAGTTGATTAACAAATGCGCTTAATTCTATATCTTCACTTTGTTCTTTGATTAATGATTTTAAAGCACAAGGCTTATTGGCTTTATCCAAATATTTTTTATTTTGTTCAGCTTGAGTAGTCATAAACAAAATAAAATCCCAAGCCTCATCAATATATTGACTTTTATTGGAAACTGTTTCAGCCCAATAACTGGCATAATTGATTTTATTGGGTGTTTGTTCGCTGATTTGCGGCATGGCTGAAACCTCAAAATTTAATTGTGGTGCTTGAGCCTTGATAGTCGGTAAATCATAAGCATAGCCAAAATAAAAAGCCACTTTGCCGGACATGAATTCCTGTAAAGAATTGTCCAGATTACTGTTCCAAGTATAAACTTGTTTAGCTGGGGAAGCAAAACTGTTATAAAAATTCAAAGCTTGACGGCCCGGGTTGATTGATGAGCCTTCAGGTGTTTCGTCAAAAGCGATTCTGCCTCTTTCATCAAACATTTGGGCGCCGTTTTGCAGCATTAGTAAAGATAAAATATCAGGTGACCGACTAACATTCTCAGCCGTACCAATGGCTGCGCCGGCAATCAGAATATCACCTTGCGGGCTTTGTCTGGTTATTTTGACAACTTGATCTTGAAAATCGTTCCAGGTTTTAGGCGGGCTAACAATGCCGGCATTGTTTAATAAATCACGGTTTGAATAAAGCGCCATGGTGTCAATGCTTAAAGGTAACCCGTAAATTTGATTATTAATATATTGGTTTTGGTAAACTACCTCAGGATAAAGTGTACGTAAATCCCTAAGATTTAAAGTGTTTTGGGTTCTTTTTTCAGTAAAAGCTTTTTCTTGAATTGTACCCCTGATAACTAGGCGAGAAGTGGTGATTTGAGCTGGTAATGGCTGGATTTTATCCAAATAATCTTTCATCCAGGTAGTATGGATAGAAAAAATATCAGGTCCGCGATCAACAGCCAAAGCATTTAATAATTCATATTCAAATTCTTCATAAGTCAGATTGCGATAATTAATTTTTACATGAGGATTTTTTTTCTGATAAGCGTCAATTAACGGGTCAATATTGGATTTGCCTTCCCAGACTTTCCAGTAATCTAAGGTTACTGGTTTTGGTTTCCCTTCAGTTAAACCGCCCGGGGGGCCGCCGCATTTAAGTCCAGTGGTAATAACAAAAACTAAAATTAGGCTAAAAATGACTAATTTTTTATGGTTGATTAATTTAATCATAAAATAAGAATTAAATATTATTTGTTATTAATAATAACATAATTTAAAGCAAAGATAAATAAAAAAAACCACAACTTGTGGTTTTTTTATTTGATAATTTATTAATCAACTCGGGTATAGGTTAAAAATTCTTTTTTACCGTTAATTTTTATTTCTTGATCACTGTCAAAAAGTTTATAAACATGCGGGTAGGTATTGGCTTTCCAGTAAGGCTTTAAATAAAATTCAAAAGTAACGGATTCTCCAACTTTAACAGTCTTATTGCTTGTGGCAATGGTTTTATTATCTTGCCAAGACCAGTCCCTGAACCAGGAATTTGTGTAATCAATATCATAACTTTTTAAAATCGGGGTTGACCAGTCTTTACTCCCATTATTGGTAAAAGTTAATTTAACTTTAGGTCGCCAAGTATTTAAAACCGCAACCGGTAAATTATTGTCAGTTAATTCAGCCAAATAAGCGGAAGTAACTTCAATGGTTTTATCAATTTGATTTAAAATTTTAGTTTGGTGATAAAGAGTTAAAGTATGAGGAAAAGGAGCAGTTAAATAAGGTGATTTGAGTTTAAATTCAAAAGTCGCAACCGAACCCGGGGCAATACTTGTTTCATTAGGTGGGATCTCTGCATATTCACTGTACCAGGAATTATTACGGAAAGGTGAAATATGTTCTTTTTCATAAATAATCCGCAATTTTAAGTCATCCTGATTCAATGTTTGATTGCCGGTATTTTGAAATTGGATAATAACCGGTTGGACTGTTTCGGCTGACATTTGCGTCGGAAACGTTGATTGAATCAAAGAGGCTGAATAAGTTGATGTTGAATTTTTGGAATTAATATTTTTTGTTTGGCAGGAAGTGCAAGGTAAACGGGTAATAGTGACTGAAAAATCAGAATCAGGAAAATAACCTTTATTGAGCCAAGCTAAGGTAAAATTATTAGTAATGGTTTTTTGGCTAATTGGAGGAGAAAGTGTTAATTTAAAATGGCCGGTTTCACCGGGATAAACATTTCCTTCAATTAATTTATAGCCAACCAATTCTGGTGGCTGGTATTTTTTGTTTAAAGCAATACTGACTGAGCCGATTTTAGCCAGCTTGTTTTTTATATCATTTTTGGCAATAAATAAGCCGGCATCCTGATAGCCGCGCCAGACTGCCTGGCCAGTATTTTTAAATTCAATAATCACGTCTTTTGTTTTTGTTTCTTCAATGTCAATTTGTTTGGCGCTTTGTCTGACAAACTGAGCTGAAGTAGGTAGCGGTTTTTGGTAGCCGCCCAAATCTTGTAAAAGATTATAAGCCAGTTGTCTGGTTTGTGGTAATTGATCATAAATCAAATCACCTGGGCAGGAAGTCTGGCCAACATCTGAATGACCAATCACATTGGGCAGCATTTCACCGTGAAATTCTGATTGGCCTAAAGGATCAATATTAAACTCTTTTGATTTAACAGCAATCAATTTATTAAGTGCTTGTTTTGAAGCAGGTGTTAAATTGTCAGGCGTATTACAATTAGAACCGGCTCTGGAACTTTGGCTTGTCTGGTAACAGCCTAAAATAGCAATGCCAATCGTATTACGGTTACGCATATAGGCGTGCCCAGCCACTACTCCGTCACCGCCGACTCGGCCTTCATAAATATTGCCTTGTGAATCAATTAAATAATTATAACCAATATCACCCCATTCACGTGAAACAGCATGAAAATAATGAATAGCTCTAATAGTGGCCATAGGATCAACATTGGCATTTTCACCGGCTGTATGATGAATAATAAATTTTTCCGGTTTATAATATTCTTGTTCCCATAAATCATTGCTTTCTTCGTCAAACTTATAATTTTCATTTGCCCCCCATTGTTGACGGCTAATAATATTTAAAGTATTTGACGGGCTGCTGATTTGAAAAGTTTTTTTAGGGCCATTGCTTGTATTTAAATAAATAAATTCCAGGTTTTTAATTGTTTTTTTCTCAGAATGAGGATCAAAAACTATTTTATACTGAAAAGTATCAGTTAGTTTGGTTGGGAGCATTTGGCTGGAAATTTGAGTCTTACCATTATTTTTACCATTATAATCATCATCAATCCGGATTTTTAGCCAGTCAGACCAGGTTTCGTTTAAAAATTTTACATAAATATTAAAATCTTGTCCCAGTTCAGCATTATCTGTTTGCCATTGTACAAATAAGGCATTAAATCCAAAATCAGTT
>WJKP01000008.1 GCA_014729025.1 Candidatus Buchananbacteria bacterium | reverse complement strand
CAGCCGGTAGGCTGAGCGACAGGCTTTTCGTATAGGCGCTGTTATGCGCTGCCGCGAGCGGAGCAAGCGGTGAGCAGAACAGCGACGGTAGGCGCGGACGTTATTCGCAATAAGCGAGCGTAGCGAGCGTTTGCGAATAACTCGTTTCTATGCGAATTTACTTCGTTTTTATTACACAATTTAGTATTATAAGCGAGTTGTGTGCTATAATTAAATTATATTATTTATGCTCTAATTATACCAAAATTTAACCTTTATGCAAGAAGAATTAAATAAAGTACTAACCGAACTTAAATATCGCAATTATTCGCCTCAAACCATTGACAGTTATTTGGGTTGCCTCAAAGATTTTTTTACTTATCTTGAAGGAAACTATGAAAAATACGACGAATTTAAAATTAAAGAATATTTGGTTAAGAAAAAAAGTGCTGGCAGAGCCGGGCAAACCATTAATGTTTATCTTAATGCGATTAAATTTTATTATGAAAATATTATCAAAATCACCTTTAAAATTAATTTACGTTATTCAAAAAAACCCAAACGTTTGCCGATTATTTTATCCCGCGATGAAATTGAAGCGATTATTACTGCTATAAAAAACAACAAGCATCGGCTGATTCTCTCTTTAGCTTACGGCGCAGGCTTGCGGGTTTCTGAAGTTGTCAGGCTGAAAGTCGCTGATTTGGATTTTGAAGGTTTAAGTATTCATATCAAGCAAGCTAAAGGCGCCAAAGACCGCATTACAGTTATGTCGGAAAGATTAAAAAATGACCTGATTAGTTTTTGCACCGGTAAATCCCCTGCTGATTATGTTTTTGCCAGTGAACGTGGCGGCCGGCTGACTGAAAGAACAATGCAAATGGTTTTTGAACGTGCTCTTAATAATACTAAAATTAATAAACCTGCGACTTTTCATTCTTTACGCCATAGCTTTGCCACTCACCTATTGGAAAATGGCATTGATGTGCGTTATGTGCAGGAACTTTTGGGTCATCAAAATATCAGAACAACTCAAATTTATACACATCTCACTAATTTAGCGATGAAAAATATAAAAAGTCCATATTAAAAATCTAAACGGGAAAGTAAAAATACTTTCCCGTTTTTATGTTCATAAAAATATTATGAAACAATTTTTAACTTATAAGCATTAACGCCTTTTCCCTTACCTTTTGTTGGCGTTGACAGTTGCAGAAAATGCCTGCCACATCGCCACTGGGCCAACCATTCAATGGTATACGGACCGGGACCAAGATAGTCTAAAGTGACTTTATTTAAGTCTGGCTCAAAAACCTCAACTTGATCCCCGACTTGTACTTTAGCGCTACCTCCTTTTCCGTCATGAACATGCACTTCAGCCACTGCTACCATTGTTGGTTTTTTTAGGTCAGCTTTAGTTAATCCTAAAACCATAACTATCCTCCTTTTTTTTGATTACCTTTCTAAAAATATTTGCTCTTAAAAATTAATATTTTATTATCTTTGATCTCGCCTTCGTTATTTGGTGTATTGCTTAATGTCCGGGGCGAGCAGAACACTGAACTTATTATAAAATAGTATGAAAGCGGAGGGAGTGAGATTCGAACTCACGGTATCCTTTCAGATACACTTGCTTTCCAAGCAAGCCCATTCAGCCACTCTGGCATCCCTCCCCATTCATACTATTATTGCTTATTATCATCTTTATCAATATTATCATATTTTCTTATAACATCTCTGTATTGTTGATTTATTAATTTTCTGCCTTCTGTTGTTTTTAAAAATCTTTCTCTTCTCAAGGCGTCGCTTTTTAGTAAATATGCTTCGTAGCCAATTAATTTTAGATTATTATATCTTTTAGTGCTTTTTACTTTTTTATTCAAATGTTCTAGCCAACGCCTTTTTAAATTATTACAATAACCTTTATAGATATTACCATCATCTAAAAGTATAAAATATACATAATACATATTTTTCTATTTATTTTTAGGATTCGGCCAGGTTATTCAACTGGCCGGCAGGTCGGATGACTTGCCGAACCCTGGGTACATTACTGTACACACGCTTTCCAAGCGTGCGCCTTTGACCGCTCGGCCACCTCTCCCTAATTCAAGTTATCAAACATATACTCCAAAACCATCCACTCTGTCAAATGCTCAATCGGGGCTTTATCATCGGTTAAATAATCAAAATTATTATCATAATTAACTTTTTTGTACTGATTTATAGTATTATCTATGATCAAATCAAGTTCGTCAATATTATTCATATTTTTAAGTTTGGCAAAATCAAGCTCTTTTTCAGAAGCTAAAACCATATAATTCCAATCCCCTGCTTTTTCCGGCACCAAATAAACATTATCAAAAACCAAAAGCATAGTATTAATTATTGATTTTAAAAGCGCGGCATTTTCCGAAGTGGCATTAACATTCATAGCTACTACCCCATCAGACTTCAAACCTGATTTGACATTGGCAAAAAATTCTTTGGTTGTTAAATAAAAAGGTATATAAAGCTGAGTTGAATATGCATCGATAATAATACTGTTATATTTTTTATCAGTATAATTAAGAAAATTACGAGCATCCAAATTATGCACAGTTAAAGACGGATTATCCAAATTAAAATATTTTTGAGCAGTCTCAATTATTTTCTTATCAATCTCAACTCCATCAATTTGCAAATCATAGTCTTTGGCAAAAAAATGATCCAGTTGAGTACTGATAATCCCACCAGCCAAACCTAAAATCAAAACATCTTGCCGCTTAGAATTGCCGGCCAAATAAGGCGCCAGATTATAATAATCATAATAATACCCAGTTAAAACCTGATCTTTATTGAAGATAGAAGAAACTCCCAAGCCTTCATTGGTTACTAAATATCGAAAATTTTCATTATCTTGAACCAAAATATACTGGTAAGCTGATTCGGTTTCATAAACAGCCCCGTCAACATTTTTTATTTTAGGCATATTGATAAATAAAAGCGGTAAAATCAAAACAAATAAAATCAAATACCATTTATTTTTTAATAAACCAGTTAAAGTTATAAATAATAAAATTAATGTAAAAATAATAATTGTTTTTCTTGTCCCCACTAAGGGAATAAAAATTAATACTGGTAAAAAGGTGCCCAAAAGACTACCAATAGTCGAGATAGAAAAAACCAAGCCGGCATCTTTACCGACCTGCGGATCAATTAATGATAATTGTTTAATTATAAACGGACTAACCATACCTAAAAAAGCAATTGGCACCATAAATAAAAAACTAACAGTCAATAATGAACCGGCAAAAATCAAAATCGCAGACGATTCAAAAGTTATAACTCCCTCCACAACTATTTGCACCAATGGTTTAACAACAAAAGGAATTATTAATAAAATAACACAAGCTATTATAATAAAATTCAAAAGAAAGCTTAAACGAGTAAACTTATCAGCCAGTTTACCGCCCAAATAATAACCGATTGCCAAAGCCAACATAATTACACCGATAATATTAGTCCAAACAAAAGTTGAAGTACCAAAATACGGCGCAATCAATCTTGAAGCACTAATTTCCACAGCCATTATTGTTAAACCGGAAAAAAAAGCTAAAACCAAAAGATAAATTTTCTTTAATTTTAAATTTTTATCTGACATAAGTTTATTTTACAATAAAAATCGTCCAAAGCCAATTGCTTGAACGATTTTTTCCATATTTTAAAAATTATTATTTTAAACCGATCTCAACTGCTGCCTTTTTAATATTAGCAGTATTTAAATTTTGAGTCGCATTTAATTCAAATAATTTATCATACATTTCCCAAAATTTATCTTGTTCAGCCGCACATTCAGAAGCAACTGCGGCTTGTCTTGCATATTGATGAAAACTTAAAGGAAAATGTTTGAAAACATAAGTAACTTTATTAGGATATTCATCTAAAATCCGCTGAATAGTCGGTTTAAAGCTGGCGCAATAAGGGCATTCAAATTCGGAAAATTTTACAATAGTGATTTCACCGTTTTCCGCGCCTTTTTGATGATCTTGACTGGTTATTTGCGGCATATCAACCTTAACTATTTCTCCTGTTTCCTGATCCTTTAAAAAATCCTGATCAGGTTCTTCACCGGCTAATAAAGTATCAACAACATCTTTAACAGCCTCATAAGGCAAAGCTCCGCTAAGCAAATAACCGTTTATAAAACTGGCCGGAGTCCCCCTAACACCTAATTGCACCCCCAAAGACTGATCCGCTTGAATTTTTTGATCATATTTACCGGAATCCAAGCATTGTTCAAATTCTTTTGCTGTTTGTGGTTCACTGGTATTGTTGTTCACGCCATTACATTGAGCTAAGCAAGCCGCTCTACCGCCGGTTATAATATAAATTACCAAACCAATCAAAGCAATAGAACTTATTAAGGCAATGCCGATCGCCAAACCAAAAATAAATTGTTTATTATCTTGTTTTGCCATAAAAAATTATTAATAATTATTTTGCTTATTTTAATATATCTGTTTTTAAAAAGCAAAAACAAATAATAAATTATTTATTTTTACTTATATAATCATAAGCCGATAAAGCTGCTTTGGCACCCTCACCGGCAGCAATTATAATCTGCCAATAACCGATATCGGTTATATCACCAGCTGCAAATAAACCGTCAATATCGGTTCTGCATTGTTTGTCAACAATAATTTCATTTTTATCATTTTTCGGACTAATATTATCAAAATCAATTGAAGGCTTCCAACCAATCTCAATAAAGACTCCTTTTAATTCAATTTCTTTTTCTTCACCTGACCCGCGATCTTTGTATTTCAAACCCGTTACAAATTTATCCCCCACTATCTCAGTAGTTTCAGCATTGGTGATTATTTCCACATTATCCAATTTTTTAATTTTATCCTGTAAAATTTTATCAGCATTTAATTCCTTGGCATATTCCAATAAATAAACTTTAGGGCAAATATCAACCAAAGACATTACAGCTTCCAAGCCGGAATTACCACCGCCAATTACTGCGGTTTTTTTATCTTTAAATAACGGCGCATCACAAGTTTCACAATAAGAAACTCCTTTATTTCTAAATTCTTCTTCTCCGGGTATTCCTAATTTTCGTGGCTTTCGGCCTGATGCAATAATTAAAGATTTGGCTTCATATTGATTTTCTTCGGTTATCGCAGTAAATTTATCATCATTTTGCTCAATCTTTTTTACCAAAACATCATGAATATGTTTAATATTTTCAAATGATTTAACATGTTCATGAAAATTTTGAGTTAATTCCTGACCAGTAGAAGATCCAAACCCTAAATAATTTTCTATTTCTGCGCTTTTGGCCACTTGTCCCCCAACCTCTTTACCAATTATTAAAGTATCAAGACCTTTTCTAACACAATAAATTGAGGCTGTCATGCCAGCCGGACCAGAACCAATAATAATTACGTCATAAATTTTATCAGCCATATAATTTTAGATGAATCTTAAATTATCTTAATTTTATACCACAAAAGCTTAATCTAAATAAAATAGCTAAAAGAACGGCTAAACCGCCTAAAGATAGTATTAAGCCTTTATTACCAAAATTAAAAAATGATATGTTAATTTTTTTATTGTCAATTAATTCAAGATCATCCGGGCCTGTAACCGTTAAATTGACATCATATTGCCCTTCTTCTTCATACTGATGTTCAACAACTTTCTGGTCAGAGCTTGTGCCATCGCCAAAGTCCCAGTTATAAACCAAATTTTCATCTAAAACTCCTTTTAAGTCAGCACTAAAAACATAAGTATCCCATTCTTTTTTTTCAGTCTTAATTTTCACTTTAGGCTTTAACTGCTCATCAATATCATTAATATCAATATCTTTGTTTTTATCTTCATCATCAACTGCTTCATTTCCTTCCGGCAAATTACTGGGGGCTTCATCTGTATTTTGTTCATCATCAGATTCATTATTATCATTATCCTGATCTGTTTCTGTCTGTTCTTCGGTGCAAGCTGGATCACCCGGACAATAATCCTGACCGTCAATCACACCATCATCATCAGTATCAGCATCAAGCGGATCAGTATTTATTTGATTTTCATAATTATCAGAAAGACCGTCATTATCATCATCATTATCTTGATTATCACCAATTCCATCACCATCATTATCGCTACATTCGTCAGGATTAGTCGGAAAATCATCATCACCATCCAAACAGCCATCATCATCAGAATCCAGATCATTCGGATCAGTACCGAAAACCGGTTCATTTTCATCAATCACTCCGTCATTATCATCATCTTTATCTTCATCATCTGGTATGCCATCACCATCATTATCCAATTTGGGCACAAAAAGAGTAGTAACGGCAATATCATTATTGGGATTTTCATCAATCGGGGTTTGGCCTTTTATTTCAGCCCTAATATTAAAACTGCCAATAGGTACCGTAAAATCAACAAAAACCTCATCAGCCAAACTGGAAGCCTTAACAGAGACAACCTGTGAATCACCAATCAAAGTATCACTTTTATGAAAAGTAACATAACCTGAAACATCAGCATTACCCAAATTACGAACCGAAGCATAAATTTTGACATTTTGACCGGCAATTAATTCATCGGAAAAACTAATATCACCAGCTGTAATTCCCAGATCATAAAAATTATCAGCAGCCATTAGAGTAAAGGGTAAGCTTAAACCAAAAATAATCAAAAAAATAATTTTTTTCATTTTTTTATTTTTTAAAACTAATAAATATTTTATTGCTATTATTATAACAAAAAAAATCAAGCAATTCCACCTGATTTTTTATCAACAATGAAAATTTTAATTATAATTTTGGTTTTACATCTTGCCAAGCATTACCCTGCTCATAAGCATAAGCTGCCTGCAAAATTTGTGCTTCATTAAACTGTTTGGCAACCAATTGCATACCGACCGGTAAATTTTCAATAAAACCGCAAGGGATTGAAATAGATGGCAAGCCTGACAAACTAACAGGTACTGTATAAACATCCTGCAAATACATGGTTAATGGATCATCGGTTTTTTCACCTAATTTAAAAGCCGCTGTAGGAGTAGCCGGCATTAAAATTAAATCAACCTTATTTAAAATCTTCTCAAATTCTTGTTTGATCAAAGTTCTGATTTTCATGGCTTTTTTATAATAAGCATCATAATAACCGGCACTTAAAGTATAAGTACCGATCATAATTCTTCTTTTGGCTTCCGGACCCAAGCCTTGAGCTCTTGATTGGGTATATACTTCCATTAAATCTTTAGCTTCCTTAGCTTGGCGACCGTAACGAATACCATCATAACGGCCTAAATTTGAGCTAACTTCAGAAGGCATAATAATATAATAACAAGCTAAAGCATAATCAAGAGTGGTTAATTCAACTTCTTCTATTTTTGCACCTAATTTTTCATAATCCTTAATTGCCACCTCAATTAAATTTTTAATTTGAGGATCCAAACCTTCACCAAACGCCTGCTTAGGTATACCGATTTTCAAACCTTTTATCTCTTTATTTAAATTTTTAGTATAATCAGGCACGGGCTGATACGGAGTAGTTGAATCTTTATCATCTTGCCCGGCAATAATATTCATAACCCAAGCAGCATCTTCAACTGTTTTAGTCATAGGACCGATAGTATCCAAAGATGAACCCATGGCAATCGCCCCATAACGGGAAACCCGGCCATAAGTCGGTTTTAAACCAACCATACCGCAAAGTGAAGCAGGCTGGCGAATAGATCCGCCAGTATCAGTACCTAAAGCAAAAAGCACCTGGTCAGCCACAATACTGGCAGCGCCTCCCCCCGAAGAACCACCAGGCACTCTGGTTAAATCCCAAGGATTATGAGTCGGACCATAATCAGAATTTTCAGTTGATGAACCATGTCCCCAGGCATCACAATTGTGCTTGCCTAAAATTATAGCACCGTTTTCTTTTAATTTTTTAATAACAGTTGCATCAAAAACCGGCTGATAATTTCTCAACATTTTAGAAGCAGCCGTAGTATTAATCCCACGAGTAACTATTAAATCCTTAATACCGCAAGGAACACCTTCTAAAGGTTTTAATTTATCACCTTGTTGAATTTTTTTATCAACAACCTGCGCCTGTTCCAAGGCATTAGCAAAATCTTTAGCTAAAAAACAATGCAGTTTTTCTTCAGTTTTTTTAATCCTGTCAATACAATCTTTTGTCAATTCTAAGCTTGAAATTGCTTTGCTGTTTAATTTTTTATTAGCCTCTTTAATTGTTAGTTCATTTAATAACATAAATTAAAAAATTGACTTTGTTTTTATCAAATCATCATCGGTTTCAGCTGCTTGTTCAATTAATTCATTTTGCTGATCAAACTGATCAATTTCATCTTCACGATATACATTTTCCAAACCGGTTACTTGAGCGGTTGTTTCGATTTTGTCAGTATTAATCTCTTTTAATTTTTCAAAATATTCCAAAACATCAGAAAGCTGAGCAGCATACTGTTTTTTTTCTGATTCACTTAATTCCAAACGCGATAATTTGGCAATTTTTTCTACTTCTTGTTTGGTTAATTTCATATGAATTATTTTAACATTGAAACTATAATTAAGCAATTTAATTTAATTGACAATAAAATTTAAATAAATTAAAATTCACTTAACGGTAATAAAAAAATTACCAATGGGCCAGTCAGGCAAATGAGGTCTTTTCTCCTCCTTCTACTCATTTGCTTGGTTGGTCCTTATTATTTTTAAAAACCCAGATATTGAACTTCTTCTTCCAAGTGCAAATCAAATTTTTGTTTTACCTGATTTTTAACCAAATCAATTAATTCCTTTACTTGCTCGGCTGTAGCTTGGCCTAGATTAATAATAAAATTAGCATGTTTTTCAGAAATTTGAGCATCGCCGATTTTCTCACCTTTTAATCCGGTTTGCTCAATTAACCAGGCTGCGGGAATTTTTTTATATTGCAAATATTCAGCCGGCAAATTTTTCAAATTATCAATTTTATCCAAATTAGCTGAATTTATTTCAATATTTTTAAAAATACAACCGGCTGACGGATATTCCAATGGTTGATTATTTTTTCTTTTTTCTAATATTTCTTTTATTTTTTCCTGACTTTTCAATTTATCACCAGATTCCAGCTGCCATTCACCGGAAATAATCAAATCATTATTATGCTTAAAAATAGAATCACGATAATCAAACTCACATTGTTCTTTGCTTAAAATAAATTGTTTAGAACCTCTCATTATTTCTACACCAATAATATTGTCAGCCATCTCACCTCTATAAGCTCCGGCATTACCCCGAATCGCTCCGCCGACCGATCCGGGTATTCCAGCTGCCCATTCCAAACCAGTCAAGCCATGTTCAACCGTTTGGTTAACCAAATCAAATAATTTAGCACCGGCATCTGCTACGACCCTATTATTATCTTTAAAAATAATTTCATTGGCCTGGTTTAAAATAATTAAACCGTCATAACCATTATCAGAAATCAACAAATTAGAACCGCCAGCCAAAATATAATGAGGTATTTTTAATTTTCTAGTATAACTAACTGCCCGCACTAAGTCTTCATTATTTTGGGCAATAAAAAAATATTTAGCAGGCCCGCCAATTTTGAAGGTGGTATATGGTGTTAATGACACGTCGGTCTGAATCTTTTTAGCTAATTGCGCGTCAAATTGTTTTATTAGTTGTAGCATCTATCTTACAGTTCTATTACAATTTATTATCTCATTAAAAATCGAACAATTTTTTGAGGCACTCATTAAAAATCTTGACTAAAAATCATATCTCATGATAACTTATAAATAATACAAAAGGAGGTATATTATGGCAACAGCATTTAATTGCAAAACGCCGAAAGATGGTTGGTCACTTTACAGCCATTTTCTGGGAAACTGCTTAGTATCTATTAGTTTTCAGGTAAACTCAAAAAATGAACAAAATAACGATGAGGCTCAAAAAGAAAAAAGCGAAAGAATTATCTCTGATTCTTGGTTAAAATTAATCGGCGCCCTATATATGATTAAAGACAGAATTGAAAATTTTGGCCATAGTGAAGAAGCGCTTAAAATGCAACAAATTATTGATATGGTAGTCAATTCGGATCTGACTGATTTATCTACACATGATGCAATTCTTGTTAAACAAAAAGAGCTGGAATCTTAATAAAAAAAAACTACTTTGCTACAAAAAGCCGTCAGTGGATAAACACCACGGGCTTTTTTATTTTTGTCTAGTTATTTTAATTGCTATCATTTTACCAATTCAATTAACTTTTTGGCATTATCAATCGCATGAGCTTCATAATCATTATCAAAATAGCAATAAACTTCAATACCTTGCTTTTGCCAGTTTTTTATTTTATCAGCCCATTTTTTTAATTCCTGCTCAGAATATTTTGATTTGTATAATTCTTTAGTGCCATGCAATCTAATATAAGTAAAATCAGCTGTTATTTTTTCGGCTAAAGGATAATCCGGAGTACTGGCCAAACATAAAGCAACATTATATTTATTTAAAATCTCATAAACTTCATCATTAAACCATGATTCATGTCTGAATTCAAAGGTATACTTATATTTGGCTGGTAAAAATTTCAAATAATTAGCCAAACGTTCCCGGTTAAGTTTAAAATTGGCTGGGAATTGAAATAAAATAACACCCAGTTTATTTTTCAAAGCTCTAATTCCCTTTTCAAATTTAATCCATGAATCTTTAGGATCTTTTAACCTTTTAATATGGGTAATATAACGGGAAGCTTTAACTGAAAAAATAAAATCCTTAGGTGTATCTTTGTGCCAATTTTGATAAGTTTTTTCTTTGACCAAATGATAAAAACTGGTATTTATTTCTACAGTAGAAAAATGCCGGCTATAAAATTGCAAAAGCTCATTACTATTAATATCTATGGGATAAAAATTATCATACCAGTCATCATATGACCAACCACTGGTACCAATATGTATCTGGGCTTTTGACATAATTAAAACTTTGCTTATTGATTAGCAACCAACTCTCTGGCAACTTGATCAATATTACCGGCACCCATAATAATCACCAAATCATCTGATTTTACTTTATTTAAAATTTCAGCTTTGGTATTTTCCAAATCTTTGGCGTACAAATATTCGGTTTGTATTTCTTGACCAGCCGCGATTTTCTTTGATAAATTAAATGAAATCTTTTCCTCCAAATCACGGGAACTTATTTCATTGGTTTTATCTTCCCTGCCAGCCACATCATAAATTTCCGATAAAATAATAACATCGGCCTGGCAATCAGTGAAAGTTTTAACAAAATCAGTAAATAATTCTTTGGTTCTTTTTTTCTGATGTGGCTGAAAAGCTACTATCAAACGTTTGTCAGGATAAAATTCTTTAGCTGCCTGTATTGTGGCAGCGATTTCAGTCGGATGATGTGCATAATCAGAAACTATCATAGCTCCGTCTTTTTCCGGTCCAAAATTATTTAATTGGCCGACTATTTCAAAGCGACGCCAAGCACCTTTAAACTGGGCCAAAGTATCCTTAATTATATCCTGATCAATACCCAATTCCAAAGCACAAAGACTGGCAGCCAACGCATTGGCAATATTAAATTTACCAGGTACTTGTAAATTAAAATCTTTTAATTCCTGGCCTTTATAAACCGGTCGAAAAATTTGCCGACCATGATCGATTTTAACATTTTTAGCCAATAAATCAGCTGACTCATTTTCCAAACCATAACTGACCACATTACAATTAGGGTTTTCGATTCTTTCCCGTAAAACAGGGTCATCGGCATTATAAATAAAATACCCGTCCTGTGGCAGTTTATTGACAAATTCCTGAAATTTGCTAATTACGTCATTTAAATCTTTATAATAATCAGCATGTTCATATTCAAGATTATTACAAATAATAACCTGCGGACTAAATTCCAGCATATGGCCACGATACTCGTCAGCTTCAACAATAAAATAATTATTACCGCCCAAACGCAAATTACCATCCCAGTTTTCAATTTTAGTACCAACAATTACAGTCGGATCAAAAGCTGCGCGATCAAAAATCAAACCGGTTAAAGCAGTGGTTGTTGTTTTACCATGAGTACTGGAAATAGCAATAGTATATTTGTTTTTGGAATATTCGCCTAAAAACTGAAAATAACTTAAAGATTCTTTTTTAAGCTCCTCGGCTTTTTGTCTTTCCACATTACTTTCCGATACTGCATCGGAATAAATTATTAAATCCGCATCAGCCGGCAAATTGACAGCTTTGTGCTCGCCAATAAAAACCTGGGCGCCAAAATTTTTCAAAACCTCAATAATAGTTGAATCCTGAACATCAGAACCAGTTACTATTTTGCCTTGACTAATTAAAAGCTTGGCCACGGCTGATATGCCTATCCCGCCAATGCCGATGATATGTACTTTTTTTATTTTATTTAAATCCATACTATTATATATTTTTAATTATTTTCAATATTAGCTTCTATTATATATTTTTTTTCAACTGACTTTGGTACAAAATAAAAAACATCCACACCATTTTCAATTCTATGAGCAAGCTTAATTAATTTCTCACTTTTAGGAACGACGGGGTGCCTACCATGTTGCTCATTTAATAAATAATATTTTTTAATTAAATCTTTCGACTCCTGATCAAGGCTATTATAATATTCTTCATCTGTCTTCCTATAATTCACAAAATTCTTATAAAACAATACTCGTATTTCAAATGGTTTATTTAATTTGGCATGTTGTTCTTCTGTCATATTCTTAGGTTTTCGGAGTGATGAATAATTTTTTGTAGTATCATATGAGCCTTGCTTAATATCTCTTTCCCATTCTTCTTGAGTGATAACTGATAAAGGTTTTTTTAATTCAAGTTCATCTTTATTAAACAAATCAGTTCCTTGCCATTTAGCAAAATTCGTACCATGTTTCAAATACGTCCATCCTCTAGGTTTAATAATTTCAATATCTTGTTCTCTTAACTCATTTATTGTTTTTTTATCTTTTTCATCTTTTGGAGTAAAAGTAACAGCTGCGGAATAATCCATTGTTCCATCGGGCTTTTTTTTTGCTCCCATTATAAATTTTTTTTCATTTCCGTATTTGTTCTCTATTGGTGGTTTTTCAAAATTTGGCATAAGACTTAAAATTATTTTTATAGCTTAATTCTAGCAACAAACACCTTATTTTTCAATTTGATCTTCAATTAATCTTTTGACTTCAAATACTTCAAGCGGAATTATTTCCGGTTCAATCCCCTCTTCCTGGCACCATTTTTTAATTTTATCAATTTGACTGATTGGCACTTTAATCTGGGAAATTTGCTCCTTATTAACAGTACCATAATATCGATCTTCAAAAGGCAGATGTGGCACTGGTTTTTCACCTCTGGAAACAGTAGTTAAATTTTTTTGCTTATCTTTTATATCAAAACTCATAAAAACAGGAAAGGGATGCTCAGCTTCTTCAAGCAAAATTTGTTTTAATTCATCACTTTCAACTCCGGGTAAAATATCTTTTTTTATTGTTTCAATTTTTGCTTCTTGCTTTCTTTGAGTAATAGCTTCAATTTTTTGCTTCATTAATTTATCAATCATTTCATTGGTAATTTTCTTCTCTGCCTGGCCCAAAGAATCTGCCACATATTTTTTCAATTCTTGAGTATTAGTATTTTTATAAGCTTGTATAAAAGTTTCAATAACTCTTTTATCGGTTAATTTTTCAGAATCAAGAGCTAAAAATTCAGCTAATTCCTCTTTTTTAGCACCCAAACGGGCAAATAATTGCTGAAAATATTCAGCTGAAGGATTGTCCGGATGAGTTACTGATAAACCTTTTTGCACTTCTTCGTGTTTTTTATCTTCATATTTATTAATAAAATGACTCGTCTCTCCGGCAACCCGACCATAACCGCCTTTAAAGCCTTCACGCAGGCCATTTCTTAAAGTAAAAGATCCCGATGAATGCCAAACCAAAGGATGTTCAAAATTTTTAGCATCAGCATAATATTCCAAAGCTTGCTTAAACAAACTTAAACGTTCTGTTTCAGATAAATCAATCTCAGATTCCATTAAAGTGGATAATCCTTTTTCTATGGCCTTGGCATCAATTTTTTCAGGATTTATAGCTGAAAGATGTTTTTTAAAATCAGGTTTATTAATATTATCTTCAATAATTTTATCAATTTTCATACGATCAAGTTCTGCTAAAGCTGCTAATTCTTCTTGTTTTTTCTGACCCAATAATTCCTTATCTTTTAATGGACTTATTTGTTCTTCAATTCCTTCTATTCTAAATTTTGATTCTATTTCTTCCGGTGTACCAACTTGGCTAAGCATTTCCATTTTCTTATCTTGAGCCGCTGATCGTTCTATTTTTTCCTCATATTTATTTTTTTCAATTTTTTCAATTTCCGGTTTTGTATATAGTTGTTTTTCGGGCATAAACTTAAGACTTTTTAGCAACTGTTATGATATTACGTTTATTAGAAACGTTTTTAATTATTTCAAAACCAGTTTTTTTAACTAAACGCGCCACATTTAATTCGGTTAAAGCATGAATATATCTTAAATGTTTTTTTTGCCAAGGCACAAAAACATCCTGCAAATCCAAATCTTTGGCTTTGATACCTGGTAAAACTTGTTTGGTCGGTTCGGCCAGTTTTAAAAGTGTGTATTTAATGATATATTTAAGATACTTGGTTTGCCATAAATTCCAATTAATCATTAATAATTTGCCATTAGGCTTTAAAACCGAATATATTTCCCGTAAAACTTTTTGACGAAGCCTATCTGATGGAATATGATGCAAAGTTGATATTAAAAAAACCAAATCAAATTTCTTTTCCAAAAAAGATAAATCCAAAATATCACCAACTTTAAAATTATAATCAGGCCATTTTTTTTGGGCCTCTTCAATTAATTT
>WJKP01000007.1 GCA_014729025.1 Candidatus Buchananbacteria bacterium | reverse complement strand
TCGTCATGGTTTAACTGGTTGTTATCATGTAATCGGTAAAACTACTGAAAAACTGGAAGTTTCTTTGAGAAATCATGGCAAACAGGTTTTTTGGTCAGCTACACCTGTTTTACGTTCTGTTTGGCAGGAAACCAGTTATCAACTGGAAAATTTGCAAGCCAATCCGGTCTGTATTGCCCAGGAGCAAGAAACTTGTTTCCAACGTGTCGGGTCGCCTTATACCTTGAGCTTTATCCCTCGGCCGACTAGTTTTGAAATTATATCGGCTGATAATAAACCCAAGGTGGCGATTTTACGCGAAGAAGGCTCAAACGGTGATAAGGAAATGGCTGTTTCCTTTTATTTAGCTGGGTTTGAACCTTGGGATGTGACCATGTCAGATATTATCAGCAGTCGGATTTCTTTGGAAATATTCCAGGGAATCGCTTTTGTCGGTGGATTTTCCTATGCTGACGTGCTGGACGCTGGTAAAGGTTGGGCAGGTTCTGTAAGATTTAATTCTAAGGCTGTGCACGAATTCCATAAATTCTATAACCGTCCAGACACCTTCAGTTTGGGAGTCTGTAATGGCTGCCAGGTGATGGCTTTATTGGGCTGGGTGCCTTGGTCTGGTATTGAATTGGCTAAACAACCGCGTTTTATTCGTAATACCTCGAGTCGGTTTGAGTCCAGGATGCCGGCAGTCAAGATTTTTGACTCTCCGGCTGTTATGTTGCAAGGAATGGCCGGGTCAATTTTACCTGCAATAGTGGCTCATGGTGAAGGTCGTTTCCATGCTCCTGATTACCAGATATTTAGTCAGATCATTGATTTAAACCTGGCGCCGATCAGGTTTGTTGATGATAATGGTCAAGAAACCGAGACTTATCCGTTTAATCCCAATGGTTCGCCGTTTGGCATCACAGCTTTGTGTGATCCGACTGGTCGCCATTTGGCTTTTATGGAGCACCCGGAACGTTTGACTTTACTGTGGCAGTGGCCGTATCCGCCTGAAGAATGGCAGCTTTTACAATCTTCACCCTGGTTGCACATGTTCCAAAACGCTTATCAGTGGTGTATGGCAAAATAAAGGAGGTTTAAATTAATAAGCCCCTGGTCAATTGACTAGGGGCTTTTTTGTTGACAAATATATATATATTTAATATTTTTAAATTATGAAAATATAAGTAAATCGTCTCTAGGGGGGCGGTTTTTAAATTTTTGTAAATTGAAAAAAATAAAAGGAGGAAAAATAATGACTGACAAGTACAAAGAAGAGGTGATTGAACCTGGTGATCGGGCATCACAATTAGCCAAGGATATTTGTTTTCAGAGTCATGCTAATTGTGCGGCAGTGACTATCGTGCCTCATAGTCCTGACAATTTTCGCGGAGCAGTTGGTTTTATTTGGAAAAAACATGTTTTAACTAATTTGGCTAATTATTCAGTTAAGAAATCCACTAAGGAAATTGAATGGACAATGATGGAAGAAGTGGAAAACGACGGAGCCGGTGGTAAACCCCAGTTTTTTACCTTGGTTGGCACGCCCAATATTTTTAGAGGACTTGGCTGGGAAATTATTTGTATGGTAGCAGATGATTTTGCCAGAACAGGCCGGATGCCTTGCGTCATTGATAATGAAATAAATGTAAAATCTATCACAAGGGATAATTATCCGCATTTTGAAGCAATGATGCAAGGTTACGGTGCAGCGCTTAAGCAGGCAAATTTGGTTAATATCACTGGTGAAGTGGCTATTATGAAACATAGTATTACAGCTTTTTGTGATACCGGGGCAAATGATCAGTTGATTTTGACTTGGGGAGCTTCTTGTCTTGGCTTGGCACATAAAGATAAATTAATTGACGGTTCACAAATAAAACCGGATATGCCGATTGTTGGTTTTTGGGAACCAGGGTATCGCTGTAATGGCGGAACTTTTTTTACTAATTTGCTTTTGCGTAAATTTGGGCCAGAGATTGATAAAATACAAAATTCGCCCCAAGCCATGAGTTTTGCGAATGCTTTAACTGTTCCGTCTCAAAGTTATGCCAAGACTGTTTGTCGTATTTTGGGCTGGAAACCTGATGGCAGGGTAAAAAAACCGTTAGCTCAAATTAAAGGCATTGCGCATATTACCGGCGGTGGCCTGAATAAGCTTAAAGAAATTTTGCCAGCCGGTATTGTGGCTCATCTTGATAACATGCCTGATCCGGCACCGGTTTTACGACAAGCCCAGGAACTTTCTTGGGGCACTGATTTGCATCTTTCTGACGCACAAGCCTATACAACCTTGCATGGAGGTTGTGGTATGGTTTTGGTTTGTTCCAATTATGCCAGTGCCGCTAAAGTTATTCGGGAAGCTGTAAAAGATGGAATTAGTGCTCAGATTATCGGACAGACAGCAGCCGGGTTCATTAACTCAAGTAAAGTCTGCATAATGTCGCGCTTTAAACAAGGTTCAACGGTTGTACTTTAAAACAAAAACGAAAAAGAGCAAACTTAAAAAGTTTGCTCTTTTTTATAGTTATTTTTAAATCATATTTTATGTTATAATAAAGCCAATAATTTAACTTTATGGAAATTGATTTAAAAACTAAAATTAAACAAGCACTTCAGGCTACTAAGAATTATTTGAATAACAAACCCAAAGAAAAAGCTTATCGAAGTTTGATTAAATCAATTACTTGGCGCTTAATCGGTACGCTATCTTTGGTTTTTGTGACTTATTTGTTTACGCAAAAATTGGATTTATCCGTAGCTATCGGCGGTATAGATATTATTTCCAATTTAATTTTATATTTTGTTCATGAACGTGTTTGGGAACATATTGCCTGGGGTCGTACTTTTTGGGATTTAATCACTTTTACTGATAATAAAAAAAGAAGTCTGGCCAAAGCAATTAGCTGGCGAATTTTGGCCAGTTTATATTTGGTGTTAGTCAGTTATTTTTTAACTGGTGACCCGGTTGTTTCGGTAGCGATTAGTTTAATTGATGCGTTTTTAAATATTATTGAATATTATTTACATGAAAGAGTTTGGAACAGTGTAAAATTCGGACGTTAATTTATTACCCTTTTTAATAATTTAAAAAATAAAGAATTATCATGAAAAAATTAATCAAAGATAATGGTGTTCAAAGATGGTTAAGAAAACCGATTTATTCTTCCAAATATATTTATTTGAGCAATTGGTCGTTTATACATTTTTGTTCAGGATTTTTATTAGGTATAATTTTTTTAAGTTTATATCCGATCAAATATCCTTTTTTTGTGGTTTTTATTTTATTGGTTCTTTATGAAGTTTTTGAATGGGCCTTTGGTGATTTATTTTTTTATGAAAGGGAATCAAAACAGGATAGAGTTTGGGATTTGATTATTGGCATGCTAGGCTTTTGTTTATACGCCGGAATATTGATTTTTTTGTTATAATTTATTTTATTAATAATTTGTTCAAATTTATTTAGTATGATAAAATAGGGGATATCTTTTAGACTTTTTTAGTTATAAAACTTATTAATATTTATTTAACTTTATGAAAAATTTTTGGCAGAATGATTTTTCAAAAATTATTTCAATCTTATTTGTAGGCTTGTTAATTTTTTTGGGCTTTGGTTTAGTCCAGATTTTAGAAGCCACTACAATTGGTGGTAATATTACTACGGGAACACTAGACGCCAGTGGTGAAATTAATGCCAGTAACGGTTATAAAGTTGGTGATAATATTGGGATTGATCAAAATGTTGATTTCTTGGTTGAATGTACGGAGAGTTATGTAATGTCAACTATGAAAGTAAGGGGCGGGCTTATTGTTGGTTATCCTCCTGATCCATGTTTTGAATGCGATTCTGCGTTTAACGCAGATGGCCCCTGTGCTTCTTATGATTGTTCTTTGGAGGCAGGCGATATGAATTATAATGAAAATTGTAATTATTGTTGTGGCTTAAATGAGGCTTATGGCGGTTGTTGGAATGGTGTAGATGATGACGGAGATGGAGATATTGATTGTGATGATACAGATTGTAGTAGTTTGTATGAGCATGAATATGATGATGGAGGTTTTTCTGCTTGTTCTGATGGTGTGGATAATGATTGCGATGGCCTTATTGATTCTAATGATCCGGATTGTGCAGCATAATAATGTTTGTATAAAATTAAAAAACAAGGAATAAATCCTTGTTTTTTAATTCCTGCAAGAGTGAAGAGAATCAAAACAGAATAGAGTTTTGGATTTGATTATTGGTATGCTTGGCTTTTTTCTTTATGCCGGTATTTTGAATTGGTTATTT